>NZ_JAGUUD010000100.1:0-30646 GCF_020177535.1 Paraburkholderia sp. XV
CAAAGAAAAGTAGGTGCCGCCCCGCACAGGGGCGACGCCTGAAGCACGCTAACGTCACGCGGATGCCAGCGCAAAGGCCAGAACAATCAACCTGCGGATGCGAACACAAAGACAACCCGCAACTGCCAGCGCAAAAAAACTACTGCTTGGCCACTTGCTGCGACTGCCCGTCGGCGCTGCCGACATCAGCCTTCACATCCCCCCACCCACCCCCAAGCGCACGAATCAGATTAACCGTCGCGACCGCCTGGGTTCCGGCAAGATGACTCAACTGCAACTGCGACTGCAGCGTCTGCCGCTGCGCATCGATCACATCCAGATACGCAACCTGCCCTTCCTGATACTGCGTCTGCGACAAATGCTCCGCCCGCTTCGACGCGTTGACAGCATCGTTCTGCTCCCGCGTCTGATCCCCAAGCAAACGCAAATCGGACAAGTTGTCCTCAACTTCCCGAAACGCCACGAGCACCTGCTGGCGATACTGCGCCACATCCTCGTCATACTTCGCGCGCGCATTCGCGAGATTCGCCTTGCGTCGTCCGCCGTCGAAGAGCGGCACCGTGAGCGCCGTCCCGGCAAACGGACCGAGCAGGAACGCGCGGCTCGACCACTGGAACAGATCGCCGAGCGTCGTCGACTCGTAGCCGAACGCACCCGTGATGTCGAGCTTCGGGAAGAACGCCGATTTGGCCAGGCCAATCCGCGCATTCGCGCCCGCCATCGCGCGCTCCGCCGCCGCGATATCGGGCCGGCGCTCGAGCAGCGCCGACGGCAATCCAGCAGGCACGCGCGCCGTCACCGGCACAAGCGGCGTCTCGGGGAACGAGAAATCCGCAGGCGCCTTGCCAAGCAGAATCGCAAGGCCATGCTCGGACGCCGCGCGCTGACGCGCCACGCCAACCGCATCGGCACGCGCCGTCGCCAGTTCATTGCGGGCGCGCGACACGTCGAGCTCGTTAATGTCGCCTTCGTTGAAGCGGCGCTCGACGAGTTTCAACGCGTTCTCGCGCAATGTCACCGTCTGACGATACAAGCTCAACTGCGTATCGAACTCGCGCAACTGGAAATAGTTCTGCGCGACGTCCGCCTGCAACGCGAGCTGCACCGAACGGAACAATGCTTCGCTCTGCGCCTGGTCGGCACGCGCGGCATTCACGTTCGAACTGACGCGGCCAAACAGATCGACCTCATACGAAGCCGTCACCTGGGCGCGCCACAGCGTTTGCGTCGGCACATGCGCGTCGTTCGGCAGGAATTGCGAAGCGGGCGACAGACGCTCGCGCGTCGGCCCGAAGCCCGCATCGAACGACGGGAACCACGAGGCGCGCGCCTGCTGCGTCAGCGCGCGCGATTCTTGCACGCGCGCCGCGGCGGCCTTGAGGTTCTGGTTCGCATCGGCGGCCTGCTTTTCCAGATCGTTGAGCGTCGAATCGCCGAAAATCGTCCACCATTCGCCGCGATGCGCATCTTCAGCGGGCTCGGCCGTCTTCCATGTGCCCGCCTCGCTCGCCGGCAGCGGCGCATTCGCCGCGTCCGTCGTCGACGCCGACACGGGCGCTTCCTTGAACGCCGCCGGCGTCGCCGCATCGGGACGCTTGTACGTCGGCTCGACCGAGCACGCCGCGAGCAGCAACATCAGCAGCGTGCTCGCCGCCGCGCGACCCAGGCCGCTCATCTGTTCAAAATTTTTCATTGTCATTTTCTCCATCAGGCGTCCGTCGTATGCGCGACGAGATGCGGCGAGTCCTTTTGCGCGACGTGAATCTTGCCGCCCGCCAACGTACGCAGCACCACGTAGAACACCGGCGTCAGCATCAGGCCGAACAGCGTCACACCCAGCATCCCGAAGAACACGGCCACACCCATCGCGTGACGCATTTCCGACCCCGCGCCGCTCGACACCACCAGCGGCACCACACCCATGATGAACGCGATCGACGTCATCAGAATCGGCCGCAAACGCATCCGGCTCGCTTCGATGGCGGCCTGCAGCGGCGTGCGTCCGTCGTGCTCCAGCTCACGCGCAAATTCGACGATCAGAATCGCGTTCTTCGACGCCAGCCCCACCAGCACCATCAAGCCGATCTGCGTGAAGATGTTGTTGTCGCCCTGCGTGAGCCACACACCCGCGAGCGCCGACAGCACGCTCATCGGCACGATCAGGATCACCGCAAGCGGCAGCGTCAGGCTTTCATACAGCGCAGCGAGCACGAGGAACACGAGCAGCACGCTGATCGGGAACACCCACAGACCCGCGTTCCCCGCGATGATCTGCTGATACGTCAGGTCGGTCCATTCGAGCTTCACGCCCTTCGGCAACACTTGCGCCGCGATGCGCTCGGCCGCTGCCTGCGCTTCACCCGACGAGAAGCCGGGCGCCGGGCCGCCGTTGATGTCGGCCGCCGTGTAGCCGTTGTAGCGCACCACCATTTCCGGACCATACGTCGGCGTCACCGTCACCAGCGACGACAACGGCACCATGTCGCCATTCGCGTTGCGCGTCTTCAGTTGCAGGATGTCGTCGGCCTGCTGACGATACGGCGCGTCCGCCTGCACACGCACCTGGTACACGCGGCCGAAACGGTTGAAGTCGTTCACGTACAGTGAGCCGAGATACACCTGCATCGTGCTGAACACGTCCGTCACGGGCACGCCCAGCTGCTTCGCCTTCACACGGTCGAGATCGACGTTCACCTGCGGCACGTTGATCTGGTAGCTCGAGAACGTCGGGCCGAGTTCGGGCGTCGTTGCAGCCTTCTTGACGAACGCTTCCGTCGCCTTGTTCAGTTCTGTGTAACCGACTGCGCCGTGGTCCTCCAGCTGCATCTTGAAGCCGCCGAGCGTACCGAGACCGAGCACGGGCGGCGGCGGGAACACGGCGACAAACGAGTCCTTGATCGCGCTGTACTGCTGGTTCAGCGCGCCCGCAATCGCACCCGCCGACAGCGCCTTGCCCTTGCGGTCATGGAACGGCTTGAGCGTGACGAACACGATGCCCGCACTGGAACTGTTCGTGAAGCCGTTCACCGACAGACCCGGGAACGCCACCGCGCTTTCCACGCCAGGCTGCTTCAGCGCGATGGCGCCCATGTCGCGGATCACCTTCTCGGTACGATCGAGCGATGCGCCATTAGGCAACTGCGCAAACGCGATCAGATACTCCTTGTCCTGCGCCGGCACGAAGCCGCCCGGCACGATACGCGACACGAGCACCGTCAGGCCCAGCAGCACCGCATACACGACGAGCATCGCGCCCTTGCGCTTGAGCACGCCGTTCACGCCGCGCCCATAGCTTTCCGAGCCGCGATGGAACACCTTGTTGAAGCCCCTGAAGAACGGGCCCAACACGCGGTTCATCGCGCGCGTCAGCCAGTCTTCCTTCGCGTCGTGGCCGCGCAGCAGCAGCGCCGACAACGCGGGCGACAGCGTGAGCGAGTTGAACGCCGAGATCACCGTCGAGATCGCGATGGTCATCGCGAACTGCTTGTAGAACTGGCCCGTCAGACCCGTCATGAACGCGAGCGGCACGAACACGGCGACCAGCGTCAGCGCGATGGCGATAATCGGCCCGCTCACTTCCTGCATGGCCTTGTAGGTCGCATCTCTCGCACTCAAACCGCTTTCGATGTTCCGCTCGACGTTCTCCACCACCACGATCGCATCGTCGACCACGATACCGATGGCCAGCACCATGCCGAACAACGACAGCGCGTTGATCGAGAAACCAAAGGCGAGCAGCAACGAGAACGTACCGACAATCGACACAGGCACTGCGATCAACGGAATGATCGACGCGCGCCACGTTTGCAGGAACACGATCACCACGATCACGACGAGCGCAATCGCTTCGAGCAGCGTGTGCACGACGGCCTCGATACTCGAACGCACGAACTGCGTCGGGTCATAGACGATCTTGTACTCGACGCCAGCCGGGAAGTCGGCGGCGAGTTCTTTCATCGTCGCGCGCACTTCGTCGGAAATCTGCAGCGAGTTTGCACCCGGCGACTGGTTAATCGCCATCGCGACGGCCGGCTTGTTGTCGAGCAGCGAACGCAGGCCGTATTCCGAGGCCGCGAGTTCGACACGCGCGATATCCTTCAGATACGTGACGGCGCCGTCGGGCGCAGTCTTGACGACGATGTCGCCGAACTCGGCTTCTGTTTTCAGACGGCCGCGCGCATTCACCGACAATTGCAGCGGCGTGCCCGGCACGGAAGGCGATGCACCGATCACACCCGCCGCGACCTGGATGTTCTGCTCGCGGATCGCATTGACGACTTCCATCGCCGTCAGATTGCGTTGCGCGACCTTTGCCGGATCGAGCCACACGCGCATCGCGTAGTCGCCCGCGCCCCACAACTGCACCTGCCCGACGCCCTTGATCCGTTCAAGACGGTCCTTCACGTTGAGCAGCGCGTAGTTGCGCAGATACGTCATGTCGTAACGGTCGTTCGGCGAGATCAGATGCACGACCATCGTCAGCGTCGGCGAACTCTTGATCGTCGTCACGCCGAGACGCTGCACGTCTTCCGGCAGACGCGGCAATGCCTGATTCACGCGGTTCTGCACGAGCTGCGTCGCGAGATCGGGATTCGTGCCGAGCTTGAACGTGACCGTCAAGGTCAAATTGCCGTCGCTATTCGCTTGCGACTGCATGTACAGCATGTTCTCGACGCCGTTGATCTGCTCTTCGAGCGGCGACGCAACGGCCTCGGCGATCACCTTCGGGTTCGCGCCCGGATATTGCGCGTGCACCACCACGGAAGGCGGCACCACTTCGGGGTATTCGGAGATCGGCAGCTGGAACACCGCGATCAGCCCCCCGAGCAGAATCAGGACCGATAGCACGCCAGCGAAGATCGGCCGGTCGATGAAAAATTTGGATATGTTCATGTAAAGCTCTTGATATTGGAGCGCTTACGTCTCGTGCGCATGCATCGAAGGATTGCGTGTGTGCGTGGACCGATCACGAATCCTTGCGCGCCTTCGTGCGCGGCTGCGCCTGTGCCTGCGTTTGCGTACCCGTTTGCGTACCCTTTTGTGCTTGCGGTTCGGCGTGCTTCTGCTTCGCTCCGTCTAGCTGCGCCTGCTTGTCCGCCTGCGCGTCGTCGGCAACGGGCGCACCGCTCGCGTCGCCGTCGCCCATCGGCACCATGTGCGCGCGGACCTGCGCGCCCGGGCGCACGCGCTGCGTGCCGTTCACGACGATGCGGTCGCCTGCGTGCAAGCCGCTCTTCACGACGCGCAGATTGCCTTGCAGGTCGCCAGGCTGGATCTCGCGATACGCGACGTGATCGTCCTTGTCGACCACGAACACGAACTTCTTGTCCTGGTCGGTGCCGATTGCGGCGTCGTCGATCAGCAGCGCGCCATGCGGCTCGCTGCCGCCCACTTTCACGCGTGCATAGAGACCCGGCACCAGCGCGCCGTCTGCGTTGTCGAAACGCGCGCGCACGCGGATCGTGCCCGACGACGTATCGAGACGGTTATCGACCGACTGGATCGTGCCCTTGCGCGAATAGCCCGTTTCATTCGCCAGGCCCAGTTCGACGGGCACCTTGCTGTCGCCCTTCACCTGGCTGATGTATTGCAGGTACGTCTGCTCGTCGGCGTCGAACTCGGCGTAGATCGGCGAGACGGACACCAGCGTGGTCAGCGGCGCAGCGCTTGCGCCCGCGTTCACGACGTTGCCGAGCGTGATTTCCGCGCGCGACACGCGGCCCGCCACGGGCGCGACGATCTTCGTATAGCCGAGATTGATCTGCGCGGCTTCGAGTGCGGCCTGCGCAGCCTTCACGTTCGCGCTCGCCTCGCGCGCGGCGTTCTGCTTCTCGTCGTAATCGCGCTTTGCGATTGCGCTATCGCCGATCAGCCGTTGTGCGCGCTCCCAGTCGCTTTGCGCGTAACCCGCGCGCGACTGCGCCGCTGCCAGTTGCGCGGCGGCACGGTCGACTTCCGCCTGATACGGACGCGGATCGATGACGAACAGCACGTCGCCCTTCTTCACGAGCGCGCCGTCCTGGAAGTTCACGGACACGATCGTGCCTGACACGAGCGGCCGTACATCGACCTTTTCTACAGCCTGAAGACGGCCCGAATAGCTCTGCCAGTCGGTGATGGTCTTCTGGATGACAGTGGCGACATCGACTTCCGGCACGATGGTCGGCGCGGATTGCGCCGGCGAGCGCGCGTCGACGCGAATCGCGCCGAACGTGCCGAGGCCCGCAATGACAAGCACCGCTAGCGCCGCAACCGCCAGCTTCGAACGCGAGAGAGGAAAAACAGACATGACAGACTCCGGATTTAGTTAATAGAAGTTTGTTTATCGGAGTGCGCGCTCATCGAAGCGCCACTGAAAGAATCGGACCGCCTCGAGCAACGCCGCCGGATGATGGGCCAGCGCCGCGTGCGACACGCTTGGGTAACGGACCACCTGCGTTTGCACGCCCGCATCGATCAGATTGCTGGCGTACTTCTCCGCTTCGACGTGCAGCACGTCGTTTTGCGCGGTGGCAATCAGCGTCGCGGGCAAGCCGGCGAGCCGCACCGACTCGAGCGGCGCCGCATACGGATGGATGCGTTGCGCTGCCTGCGGCAGATACGCGCGATAACAGGCCGCGCATTCGCTCGCCGTGATGTCGGAGCTCAAACGCTTCTCGTCGCCAAGACGCGTGAGGCTCGGATCGAGCATCGGTCCGAACAAAGCCTGCGCATCGATCCGCACATCCCCGCGATCGCGGCCGATGAACGCAAGGCAATTGGCCAGCGAGCCACCCGCATCGTGGCCCGCTACGCCGATTTTTTTCGTATTGCCGCCGAACGCCCGTGCGCGAGTCTGCACCCACAGCGCGGCGCGGTGCGCATCTTCGGGCGCGGCGGGAAACGGAAACTGCGGCGCGAGCGAATAACCGACGGAAACGACAAGGGCCGGCGTGTGCAGCGCGAAATAGCGCGCGGCGTAGTCGGCTTCCTCTATCGAGCCGCGTACGAAACCGCCGCCGTGAAAATAGAGCAGGATCGGCAGGCCGTTTTTGGCGGCGGCTCGCCGGTAAAGGCGCAATGTGATGTCCTGTGCGTAACCTTCGATCCGCACGTCGGTGACGTCGAGCGACGCGGCGTTATCGCCGAGGCTCGCGCCGGACGGGACAAAGGTGTGACGCGGGTTGAATGCATCCATGTCGGAACAGCGCAATGCGCGAAGCTATCGAATGGTGCGAATTGTGGGACCAGCAGACTTCCAAATAAATGCCTATAATCCGGCAACACAATTCGGTGCACCTGAACAATCGAATGACTTTATTCGGCGCCTTAGCCAATCGTTAAATGGCTGATGCGGCTGCTTCAACAGTGCTCCGGCTCTTTCGGAGGTTTGCAATGGACCGGCTCCAGGCCATGCAAGTGTTCACCCGGGTCGTCGACACCAATAGCTTCACCCGGGCTGCGGAAACGCTCGATCTACCCCGCGCTTCCGTCACGACGATCATCCAGAATCTCGAAGCGTTTCTCGGCACACGCCTCTTGCATCGCACGACACGCCGTCTGTCGCTGACACCGGACGGCGCCGCGTACTACGAGCGTTGCGTGCGCATTCTCGCGGACGTCGAAGAGACGGAAGCGAGTTTCCAGAGCGGCAACAAGAAGCCAAATGGGAAGCTGCGCGTCGACATGCCGGGATCGATCGGACGTCTGCTCGTGATTCCCGCGCTGTGCGAATTCCACACGAAGTACCCGGATATCGATCTGCAACTCGGCTTGTCTGACCGCCCGGTCGATCTTCTGCAGGAAGGCGTGGATTGCGTGGTGCGGGTCGGCGCGCTGCAGGATTCGTCATTGGTCGCACGCAGAATAGGGTTATTCGAAGGCGTGACGTGCGGGGCGCCCGCGTATATCGAACGCGCGGGTATTCCTCAGACGCTCGAAGATCTCGAACAGCACAAGGCAGTGAATTATTTTTCGAGCCGCACGGGCCGCATCATGGACTGGTCGTTTCTCGTCGACGGCAAGGAAGTCGAGGTGAAAATGAAGGGCGTGGTGTCCGTCAACGACGCGGACGCTTACGTGACATGCGGCCTCGAAGGCTTCGGCCTGATCCAGCCGCCGCTCTTCATGGTGCTGCCGCATCTGCGTTCGGGCCAGCTCGTCGAAGTGCTGCCCGACCTGAAGCCCCTGCCGATGCCGATCTCCGCGGTGTATCCGCATAGCCGGCATCTGTCGTCCAAAGTGCGCGTCTTTGTCGACTGGATTGCGGAGATATTCGATCGCTGCCCGCTGCTGAGCGGCCGCGCAAGCCTCGACAAGACCTGCACGCAACGCACGTTCGAACAGAAAGAGACAGCCCCGGAGTTCAAGACGCCTGTGATGTCGGAGTGGGTCGCCTAGGCTGCCAGGCCTTTATTTAAGGGACGATCGCGGCCGCGCGCCGCGATTGTTCTGAAATTGCGACAATTCATTTCATGAAAGCCGGGTTTATCGCCCGCGCGTCAAAGCCTACATTTCACCCTGTCGCAACGCCGGACCAGATCGGCGAAGCAAACGAATTAGACGATAGGAGTGAATCATGAAACGCAATCTGCTGGCAGGTCTTGCTCTCTCGCTGCTCGTCAGCGCACCGGCATTTGCCGGCGGCGGCGGTGGCATCGGCCGCGCAGGATCGTATAACGATCAATGGTGGCAACACTCCGCTGACGCATCGGCACCGAAGTCGCGTGCAGAAGTGCGCGCGGAAGTGAACGACGCGTATCGCGACGGCACGTTGCCTTCGTTGAACAAGACCTCGTACCCCGAACAAGGCCTGATTGGCCGCACGCAAGCCGAGCGCCTCGAAGTGCAAAGCGACCGCAGCGTGCGCCTCGCGCGCGGCCAGTAATCGTCATTTAATTTTGAGTAGCAGGAGTCGAACATGAGCCCATCGGAACTCGATGACTGGGCCTCGGACATCCCCGTCTGGACGCCCTATCGCTCGCACTAAACGTGCGCTAAAAGAAAGTGAAGTGTGTGTGCTGCGCTCAATCGCATGAAAGCGATTGAGCGCTTTGCATTGGTGCGGATCTAACGTTCTGCGCTGCGCGATCAGCGTTGCGGCACGCCGTTGCGCCATTCACCCCAATGCGAAACGATGTCCTGAACGAGTGGATTGCCCGCGCGGTACAGGTTCTCCAGCGCGATAGTGAAACCACCTTGCGCGGCATAGTTGAGCAGGTTGTCGGCGCTCGTCTGACCATCATAAGGCCGGTCGAAATCCGAACCCGCGCGCAATACCGCCACGCGATTCAAATCCACGCGATGCACGCTTGCTGCGCGCTTCAACGCTTCATATGTTGAATTGTCTTCCTGCTGCGTCGTGCAGTAGACGCCCTTGCCGTCCGTGAGAATCTTCGTCCAGTCACGCGCGCGTTCGCCCAGCTTCGTACCGGACCACCACGTGTCGCCCGCCAGCGTGTCGCACTGAATGACGGTCGGCGCACGATTGGCGGGCGCATAGCTGTATTTGGCACGCGCCGCTTGCGCCTGCGCGTTGTCGGATAGCACGACATTGCGCGACAACGCAAAAGCCGTTTCGGCGAGGCGTGGATTCAGTTGAAACACTTCCGTGCGGTAATCGAGCGGCGGCTTCTCCGAAGGGCTTTTCGTATTGATGCCGAGATAGCCGGTGTTCCAGCCCTGCGGAATTTCGCGTCCGTCGATTTCCCATTGAATGCCGAAATCGACAAGATACCTGGCCCACGCAGCGGAGCCGACCGTACCTTGAATCGGATCGATGCCCGCAATGCCCGCCACCATGAAGTACGTATGGCGCAAGTCGAAACGCGACGAGAATGCGAGCGCCATGGTCGACGCGGCGGCATTCGTGTGGCCCATACCCGTCGTCATCACGCAGATGTCCTGCCGGTTGCAATGAATAGCCGGATAGTCCGGCGAAAGCCCCGCAACGGGAATGTCCTGCCACGGCCCGAGTTTATCGAGCCATACCTGCCCTTCCGGTCCGAACATCGAAATAATCATCACCTTGACGGGGCGGCCGTGCGATTCGCCGTAGCCTTGCGCAAAGCCGTCGTCCTGCGCATTCGCCAATGGCGAGACTGCCGTGCATGCGTCCAGTGCCAGAGCCGTCAATGCGCCTACCGTGCGAGTTACCATGACAAGTCCTTTCTTTAAGCTCGTTAAAGGATTGGGAATGGAATGCATGCCCTCGCGTAACAGGGCGGAGCTAAGTATAGGCGGCGTCGAATTGTTTTCCATTAGCTAATTCCACTTGTCATTTCGAATAGCCGATACGCATAAATCGAAAAAGAACTGCACTACGAAAAGTGCGTCAGAAAACGAAAAGGCCCGCGAACGTTGCATCGAGTGCATCATTCGCGGGCCGTGAATCATATATCGAGGTTTAATCGAGGGACGCCTCGGTTCTCACTCGCGGCACATCCGGCTCGAAAAACACCCACCGCACTTGCGGAAATTTTGCCTGCAAATCGGCTTCGACGATATTGATCGCATCGACCATTGCGCGGCCGCTGTCGTAGTCGATCATCTCGGCCTGCACGGCAACGACCACATGACGGCCCCACTGCAGCGTGATCAAATTGATGATGCTGCGTATCTCCTTGCGCGTGCGCAAATGTGCTTCGATTGCACGCCGCACTTCCGGGCTCGCGGATTCGCCGATGATCATCGATTTGACTTCCCGCCCGACCATCGACGCAATCACCATCAGCAACACACCTACGCCGATGGAACCCCACGCGTCAAACTCGGGATTGCCTGTGATCATCGTCATCAGCACCGCGACAAAGGCAATCGCAAGGCCGAGCAGCGCGGCCACGTCTTCGCCCGTGACGACGAGCAATTCCGATTCGCGTGTTTCGCGAAACCATCGCCAAATCGACTTGTCCGGGTTGGTCTTGCGGATTTCGCGGATCGCACCCATCAGCGAAAAGGTTTCGAGCACCACCGAAACACCCAGCACGCCTAGCGCGATATACGCATGCGACAACGGCTCATGCGCCATCAGACGATGCACGCCCTCATAAACGGAAAACACGCCACCGACGAAGAACAGCAGCAGCGCCACGATCAGCGAATAGAAATAGATGACCCGCCCCGCGCCGAGCGGATGCAACGGGCTCGCGGGACGGCGCGCCTGCTTGAGGCCGAACAGCAGCAAAACCTGGTTGCCGCAATCGGCCGTCGAGTGAATCGCCTCGGCGAACATCGAACCGGAACCCGTGAATGCAGCGGCCGCGAACTTGCAAACTGCTATGCCGAGGTTCGCCGCCAGCGCGTAAAAAATGGCCTTCGGTGATTCTTCTTTCATAGGCTCTTCAATTTCTCTTGACGCAATTGAGGTGGGAAAGAATCAAACGACTTCGACACGCGGCGCGCCTTCATGCAATTCACCGATCACCACTGCGCGATCAAATCCGTCCGCGCGGAAGATCGCGAGCACCTCGTCGACGGCATTGGGCGCGCACGACACCAGCAGGCCGCCCGATGTCTGCGGATCGGTCAGCAACGCGCGTGCCGTGTCGGGCAACGACTCCGCGAGACGTATGTCATCGCCATACGAAGCCCAGTTGCGGCCCGACGCGCCCGTGATGACGCCCGCCGCCGCGAACGCTTCAGCGCCTGCGATCCACGGCAGATCCGCGTAGCGCACACGCGCAGTCAGTTGCGCGCCGCGTGCGAGTTCCAGCGTGTGACCAAGCAAGCCGAAGCCCGTCACGTCGGTCATCGCATGCACGCCTTCGAGTGCAGCCAGGTCGGTGCCCGGGCGGTTGAGCTTCGTGGTGGCCGCGATCATCGCGGCATAGCCTGCCGCGTCGAGCTGATTCTTCTTGAGCGCCGCCGACAGCACGCCGACGCCGAGCGGCTTGCCGAGCACGAGCACGTCGCCGGCTTGCGCGGACGCGTTGCGCTTCACGCGCTGCGGATGCACGACACCAAGCGCGGCAAGTCCGTAGATAGGCTCGACGGAGTCGATCGAGTGGCCGCCCGCGACAGGAATGCCCGCCTGTGCGCAGACATCCTCGCCACCGCGCAGCACGGCCGCGATCACATCGTGCGGCAACACGTTGATCGGCATGCCGACCAGCGCGAGCGCGAGAATCGGCTTGCCGCCCATTGCATAGACATCGGACAGCGCGTTGGTCGCGGCGATGCGGCCGAAGTCGTACGGATCGTCGACGATCGGCATGAAGAAGTCGGTGGTCGCGATGATCGCCTGTTCGTCGTTCAGGCGATACACGGCGGCGTCATCCGAGGTTTCGGTGCCGACCAGCAGGTCCGGAAACAACGGCATCGGCACGCTGCGCTTCAAAAGATCGGACAGCACGCCCGGCGCGATCTTGCAGCCGCAGCCGCCGCCATGAGACAGGCTGGTGAGTCGGGGCACATTGGAACTGACAGCGGATTCGGTCATGATGATGAAGTGTCGGAGGATCGATAACGGCTATTATCCGGCAATCCGCGAAAGCGCTGTCCAACCGGTCGCGCAAAGAGAAACGCGCCGTCGTCTGTGTGTGACGACGGCGCGTTGCGTCGAAGATAGCCGTGCCTGGTTAGCGGCGTTCGAGTGTCGCCATCTCCCGCACGATCACGAGCAGCATCGACAGGCTCGCGCCGCCCGCCGCGCGCAAGTCCGTCAGCAGTTGCGCATAACGCGCGAGCGCGTTTTCGCGTTTTGCGCGCCACGCATCGACGGCCCCTTCCGCGGTCGTCGCCTCGGGCGCTTCCGTGAGCGCGCTCGTCGTCAGCACGCGCTTGAGTCGTGCAAGCTCGGCGAGCGCGGCGGCCCGCGCCATCACGTCCCAATGCGTCGAGGTGGGCAGCGCCTCGGCGCGCTCGCCGATCCACCCGTAGTTCAACTGCGTGCCCAACGCGAAGTACACGCCCGCGACGAGTTCGAGCCCGCGCCCGGTGGTCGCCGACACTTCCGCGATATCGAGCAGCGCAGCAGGTATGTCGCCGCTCGCGACGCGCACCGCCAGTTCGCTGTCCACGCCTGCATCGACGAGCACGCGCTGCCGCTCGGACAAGGCTTCGAGTTCCGCGCCGGGCAACAGCATCGGCAATTGCGGTGCGAGCCGTTGCGCCGCGTCGCGACAGCGCGCAATCAGTTCCGTCACGCCGCCGTCCTTCACTTCGCCCGACTGCAGGTGCCGCAAGAACCACAACGCAGCGCGCTCCAGCAGCTTCGTGATCTCGACGAACATGCGCGCCTGCACATCGTCGGCGACGCGGTTGTCGAGCGCGTCGATATTGCGCCACACCTCGTTCAGATCGAACACGTCGCGCGCAATCATGCACGCACGCACGATATCGCCCGGCTTGCCGTCGGTCTCTTCCATCATCCGGTGCACGAACGCACAGCCGACGCGATTCACCAGCGCGTTGGTCAGATGCGTCGCCAGAATCTCGCGGCGCAGCGGATGACGATGCATCGGCTCGCTGAAACGCTGGCGCAGCGGCTTCGGGAAGTACTCGGTCAGCATGCCCGCCACCAGCGGATCTTCCGGCACGTCGGTTTCGAGCAGTGCATCGTAGAGCCACATCTTGCTGTACGCGAGCAGCACCGCGCGTTCGGGCGAAGTCAAACCCTGTCTGGCGGCGAGACGTTCGTTGATCTCGTCTTCGGACGGCAAAAACTCGATCACGCGATTCAAACGGCCCGCGCGTTCGAGATAGCGCATCAGCCGCATTTCGGCGTCGAACAGTTCGGCCGCATAGCGGCCTCCAATCGACAAGGCCTGCGTTTGATAGTAGTTGTCCTGCAACACGAGCAGGCCCACTTCCTCCGTCATCTCCGCGAGCAATGCATTGCGCTGCTTGTCCGTCATCTCGCCATCCGCGACCACGAGGCCGAGCAGAATCTTGATGTTCACTTCGTGGTCGGAGCAGTCGACGCCCGCGGAATTGTCGATTGCATCCGTATTCAGGCGGCCGCCGCGTTGCGCGAACTCGATGCGCCCGAGTTGCGTGAGGCCCAGATTGCCGCCTTCCGCGACCACCTTGCAACGCAGATCGCAGCCGTTCACGCGCACCGCGTCGTTGGCCTTGTCGCCAACCTGCGCATGCGTTTCGCGGCTCGCCTTTACATAGGTGCCGATGCCGCCGTTGTACAGCAGATCGACGGGCGCCTGAAGGATCGCGCGCACCAGTTCAGACGGCGCAAGCGCGGCAGCCGTGATGCCGAGCATCGATTGCACGGCCTGCGAAAGCGGAATCGTCTTCGCAGTGCGCGCAAACACGCCGCCGCCTTGCGAGATCAGCGCGGGATCGTAATCGGCCCAGCTCGAACGGTCCAGATTGAAGAGCCGTTGACGTTCGGCGAAGCTCGTCGCGGGATCGGGATTCGGATCGAGGAACACATGCCGGTGATCGAACGCAGCGATCAGGCGGATATGCTGCGACAGCAGCATGCCGTTGCCGAACACGTCGCCCGACATGTCGCCGACGCCGACCACGGTGAAGTCCATGGTTTGCGTGTCGACACCCATTTCGCGGAAGTGGCGCTTCACCGACTCCCACGCGCCGCGCGCGGTGATGCCCATTTTCTTGTGGTCGTAGCCGACCGAGCCGCCCGATGCGAATGCGTCGTCGAGCCAGAAACCGTATTCCCGCGAGATCGCGTTCGCGTAGTCGGAGAACGTGGCCGTGCCTTTGTCGGCAGCAACGACGAGATAGGGGTCGTCGGGATCGTGCCGCACGACGTCGGGCGGTGGCACGATCTGGCCGCCCACGCGGTTATCGGTGAGATCGAGCAGCCCGCGCAGGAACGTCTGGTAGCACGCGACGCCCTCGCGCATCCAGGATTCGCGATCGGTCGGCGGCGGCGGATTCTTCACGACGAAGCCGCCCTTCGATCCCACCGGCACGATCACGACGTTCTTCACCATCTGGGCCTTCATGAGACCGAGCACTTCCGTGCGGAAATCCTCGCGACGATCAGACCAGCGCAAGCCGCCGCGCGCAACGCGCCCGCCGCGCAGATGCACGCCTTCGACCCGCGGCGAATACACCCATATTTCGAACATCGGTTTCGGCTCGGGCAGGCCCGGCACTTTCGCGGGATCGAACTTGAACGACAGATAAGGCTTCGGCTTGCCGCCCTCGTCGCGCCGGTAGTAGTTGGTGCGCTGCGTCGCGTTGATCACGCCGAGGAACTGCCGCAGGATGCGGTCCTCGTCGAGATTCGGCACTTCGTCGAGTGCGCCTTCGATCGTCTTCAGCAGCCGCTCGACACGCGTCTCCCGTGTCGTGGCGGGCGCCGGATCGGACCGCGCGATGAACAGTTCGACCAGCATGCGCGCGATGGCGGGATTGCCCGTCAATGCACGCTCGATATACGCGTCGCTGAACGTCGAGCCCACTTGCCGCAGATACTTCGCGTAGGCCCGCAAGATGATCACCTCGCGTGCGCTCAGTTGCGCGCGCAGCACGAGGCGATTGAAATTGTCGTCTTCGATATCGCCCGTCCAGACGCGCTCGAATGCATCTTCGAACAGGCCCTTCACGCGCTCGATGTCGAACTCGGTGTCGTCGGCCAGTTCGAGGCCGAAGTCGTGAATCCATGCGGGCGCGGCACCCGGCGCCTCGATCAGGTAAGGCCGCTCTTCGTCGACGCGCACGCCCAGATGTTCGAGCATCGGCAGGCTGCGCGACAGCGCGATCGGCTCCCCCACGCGATACACCTTGAAGCGGAAGGCGCGCGGCCCCGCTTCGATGGGCCGGTACAGGTTCATCGCGATCTGCTCGGTGCCCTGCACGCGCTCGATCAACTCGATATCGCGCACCGCCGTGCGCGCCGGATAGTCGTCGCGATAGCCGGCCGGAAACGAATCCGCATAGTGCTGCAACAGGCGGTTGCCCTGCTCTTCGCCGAACGCGTCGAGCAACGCATCGGCAAGATCGTCCTGCCAGCGGCGCGACACCTGGATGAGACGCTGTTCGAGTTCGCGCGTATCGACGTCCGCCATCGCGCCCGGCTCCGCATGCACCACGAAATGAATGCGCGCGAGCGTCGACTCGGACAGGAGCGGCGTGAACTCGACATTCGTGCCGTTGAACGCACTCATCAGCAGCCTGGCGATCCGCCGGCGCAAGTCGGTGTTGTACTTATCGCGCGGGACGAATGCGAGGCACGATACGAAGCGGTCGAAGCGGTCGCGCCGCACGAACATCCGCGTGCGCTGATGCTCCTGCAGGCGCAGCACGCCCATCGCCGTTTCGTAAAGCTCGCTCTCGTCGGCCTGGAAGAGTTCATCGCGTGGATACGTTTCCAGTACCGTCACCAGCGATTTGCCGAGATGCCCCTTCGGCAGAAAGCCCGCACGCCGCACGATGTTCGCGCATTTGCGGCGCACGATGGGAATCTCCGTCGCCGATGTCGTATAAGCCGTCGACGTATACAGCCCGATAAAGCGCCGCTCGCCGTTGATCTTGCCGTCCGGCCCGACCAGCTTCACGCCGACATAGTCGAGATAGCCGGGCCGATGCACCGTCGCGCGCGAATTGGCCTTGGTCAGAAAGATAGGCGTCGCGCCCGCGATGATATCGGCAGCGGCGGCCGGCAACGGTGTCACTTCAGAGGTGCCCTGAGGCCGCATCGATTCGCGCAGGATGCCGAGGCCCGAGCCCGGCACGCCACGCAAGCCGTATTGGCCGTCATGCGTGACGAGTTCGTAATCGCGCTGTCCGAGAAACGTGAAGTGGTCCGCGACCATCCATTCGACGAACGCGCGCGCTTCGACGCCTTCCGGGCTCGTCTCGCGCGCAGCCATGTCGCGGATCGTCGTGCGCGCTATGTCGACGATCTTCGGCCAGTCTTCGACGGCGGCGCGCACATCGCCCAATACCTTCGCGATCTCGTTGCGTAAGGCGTCGAGCTTCGCGGCGTCGCCGCAGCGGTCCACTTCAAAATGAATGAACGACGCGAGTTGCGAATGGCCGTCGTCGCTCGACGCGCCGCCGGGCGCGATACGTTCGATGCCGCCGTCCTTGCCGCGCCATATGCGAAATACGGGGTGCAACACGGAATGCAGCGACAGACCGAGACGATTGACGGCCATTGAAACCGAGTCCACCAGAAACGGCATGTCGTCGTTGACGATCTCGATGACGGTGTGATCCGAGTGCCAGCCGTGCTGTTCGAGAATCGGGTTGTAGACGCGCAAACGTTCGCTGCCTGGCACGAAGCGTTGCGCCGTTTGCCAATGCGCCATCGCGGCGCCGTAGAGATCGGCGATGCCGCGGCTTTGCAGATCGTCGGCATCGGCGAAGTCGTAGTAGTGACGCAGGAATGGCTCGACAGCTGCGAAAGCGGGCTCGGGCAATCGTCCTCGCGCGAATTCGACGACATCGTTGAGCAGATGGGCAACGGCTTCTTCGTTCTTCGCTTGCATGACGTCCTCCGCGACGGGCGACAATCGAGTGCATAGACTGAAGCGCATTATGCACCCGTTGAGCCGAAACGGATTGTGCATGCGCACATCGCGCATGCTTGCTCGCGGCTGTGACATAAGCGTGTCGATTGAAGCTATGGATAGCGGATCGGGCGCTTCGATGCCCGATGAAAAATGCTCCGCTCTGTTGGCTAACCATCACAGGCCAGGGTTCTTCTTATTAGCTTATGTAGCACTGATGCGTTAGGCTTTTATGGTCCGCAATAAAGCAATAGACGGTCATTTCTTTAAAGGCGTTATTGCGGATGCATGAATACAGGTTGGAAATAGATACCAATAGCGAATCACGGTTCCAATACCGATGCCATTCGCCAGCATGGAGACGCTCTTGAGTCGCGCAAAGCGGTCATACGAAGGGGTTGCTTCATGCCCAGCACAACGACTCGACGTGTCGATGCCGCTGGCCTGTTGTCGAGGTGTACCGGGGTAGAACCTGCAAGCCTGACATGGAGAACAGACCCATGAAGCGCGAGCCATTTCGACATGTGCGGACGATCAGTTACGCAACCATGCTTCTCTTTTACGTTGAAGCCCATGCGCAATCGCTTCAAGATCAAACCGCACAAGAAAATATCGCAACCCTTCGCCAGGAACTGAACAACCGTATCAAGGAACTCGATGCACTAAAACGCAAAATCGCTGAAGAAGAAGCGCAATTCCAGCAGTTGAGCAAGGCACTCGATTCACGCATGCTCGAGGTGACGCGCGGCACGGGCCAACCGGGCTCGGGTGCGGCGCCCGCCACAGGCATTGCGCAGAGCACGCCGGCTGGCGGCAATGCAGAGGCAGCGCCCAATGCCGCCGACGCCTCAACGGCAGGCGCCGCCACGGGCGCAACAGCGGGAGCGGCAACGGGCGCGGCACCCGCGCCTGTGATCAACATGGCGCAAAACGCAGGCGGCGAGCAACCGGTCCAGCCCGTCGGCCAGGCGCCCATTCCCGACACCGCACCACCCGCCGTCGCGCCGATCTTCGATCAGCCCGGCGTGCTCACGCCGAAGAACAAGTTCGTGCTCGAGCCGTCGTTCCAGTTCGGCTATTCGTCGTCGGACCGTGTCGCGCTGGTTGGGTACACGATCATTCCCGCCTTGCTGATCGGCCTGATCGACGTGCGCGAGATCAAGTCGAACGTACTCACGGCCGGCGTGGCCGCGCGTTACGGCATTACGAACCGGATGGAAGTCGAAGTGCGCGTGCCGTATGTCTATTCGACCAACGACACCGTCAGCCGCGAGATCTTCACGGGCTCGGCGCAGGACAACGTCTTTAATAGCAGCGGCCACGGCATCGGCGACGTCGAAATGACGTTGCGCTACCAGTTGAACGAAGGCGGCCCGGACAAGTTCTATTACATCGGCTGGCTGCGCTTCAAGACGGCCACGGGCAAGAGTCCGTTCGACGTCGTGACCGATTGCGTGACGCGCTGCATCGGCAATACGACGGGCACCGGCCTGCCGCTCGAACAGCCCACGGGCACGGGTTTCTATGCGATCCAGCCTGGTCTCACGTGGCTGTTCCCGAGCGACCCGGTCGTGTTCTTCGGCAACTTCAGCTACTTGCACAGCTTTGCCCGCAGCGATCTGAGCCTGCACATCCTGAACGGCGAGACCGATTTCGTCGGCAAGATCCAGCCGGGCGATATCTATGGCTTCAATGTCGGCATGGGTCTCGCGCTGAACGAAAAGGCTTCGTTCAGTATCGGCTATGACCAGAGCATCGTGCTGCCGACCAAGCAGAACGGATCGACCGTTCCCGGTTCGGTGCGCGTGATACTCGGCACGCTGCTGGTCGGCTACTCGTACCGCCTCACGCCAAAGACGACGCTCAACTTCTCGCTCGGCGCCGGCCTCACGCGCGACACGCCGGACCTCACGCTGACGTTCCGCATGCCGATCCAGTTCTAGCCTGGTTCGCCCATCACGCCTCCATCGAAACAAAAGCTCGCGACGCCTCCCCAGCGTCGCGAGCTTCTTCATTCAGGCTTCTATCTGGGCCTTACCGAATTCATCAAGGCGTTGTTCAAGGTCGCACCCAGATTCATGCTCTTGAACAAACCCAACGAATTCACCGATGCATTGATCGTCGTCAGCGTCTGAATGTTCTGGTTGCTGAGCGTGTTCTGGATCACCGCGCCCGACAGGCCCTGCACGGCGCCCTGCTGCGCGATATTGCCGCCGCCGTTTTGCAGCAGCGACCCGATGTTCGCCGAAGCGAGCGCCTGCGCCTGTTGCGTCGTCATGTTGCTCAGGTCCGGAATATTGAAGCTGGTCTGCGTGACGAGATTGCCGTTCACGACTGCCATCCTCGATACGCCGAACGAGACTTTCAGGCCATTGGCCACATCGAAGCCGCCGCGCATCGAGTCGAGTTTTTCTTCGCTGATGGCGACTGTCGTTTTCGACGACCAGTTCGGATCTTCTGTGTCCGCTCGTGCCTTGGCTTCGTGACCGCGCTCGGGGGGCGTGTCGTTGCGCGACGCTCGAGGCACGGCAATCGGCGCCGCATAGGAAAGCGGCGCCTTGACCTGTGCCTGCGCGGGCAGCGCGGCGCGTTCCTTGATCTGCGCTTGCCCGGCCGTTTGCATCGATGTATTCATCGAAGCCGTCGAATCGTTCTGCACGCTCCTCGCCGTCTGCGAGACAGGCACGGCGATCGGGCGCGCATAGGAAACGGGCGCCTTGACGATTACACGCTCATTCGCAACTGGCGCTTCATGCGCGGGCGACACGGGGGGCGGTGTCGGCGTTGCATCGAGAGTCAGTTGTTCATGACGCGGCGGCTGCGCTTGCGCGTGATCTTCTACTTGTCGTGCGCGCGGTGCTTCGGTCTTTTCGGCCTTTTCATTGTTGTCACCTTTGCGCGCGGCAACCGCGATCGGTGCCGCATACGACACCGGAAGCGGTTGGACGGGCGCTTCGGCTTCCTGCGCGAGTGCTGGCGCTATGTGCGCCATGGGCGTTATCTGCGCGGCAAGCGCCGCGGCTGTAGTGACTTCGGCCGCATCCTGGTGTTCAACCGCATCGCGCTGTGTCAGCACGTCGTTTTCTTGCGGAGACGACGACGAACCAGGCGTCGACGTAGCATCGACCGAATATAGCGCTTCGTCGATGACGGCAGCGTTCGTTGCGCGACTCGCTTCGTCATTCGCGTCCTGCTTCGCCGCGTTGTCCGCTTCGACCGCGTCTTCCCGCCGCGGCGTCGCGACGGCAATCGGCGCCGCGTACGACACGGGCACATGACGCATACCGTCGGCGTCGCCGTCCTCGGAAAACGCGCGCGGCTTTTGCGCGGACAATGCATCGACGACTGCCTGCGTAATGGCATCCGCCGCATCGGCCGAAGGCGCGGCGTCCCGCAATACCAGCGGCTCGACGGCTCCGCCCGCGAGGTCGGGCGCAACGGCCGCCGCAGCAGGCGCGCCCTGTTCGAACGCATGCGCGCCGAACGTCACCATCGAACCACACACCATCGTGGCAATGCCGGCGAGTTTTCGGGTCTCGGTTCTCATGATGGCCCTCAGAAGTCACTCGCGCCGTGCTTCGGCATGACGGTGAAGAACAGACCATCGCGATTGACGCCCGTATAGAGCGGCGCGGGCGGCGCGACTCGCCAGTCGACGGGATCGTTGAAGACCCCGACGCCAGGTTTGTTATGGATGACGAACAGGACCTGGTCTTCCCATTTCGCCTCGAAGCTCTTCAACGGCACGGGACGCGTGCCCGTTGCGGGATCGCCGATCAGCACGCGGTCGTTCTTCAACCCTTTCACCACGACAAAATGGTGATAGCCGCTTTCGCTGATCAGCACGATTGCGGGCGTGTTCGTCTCGACGAGCTTTTGCAGCGGCAGCTCATAACCGTCCGCGATGAACCCGCGCCGCTCGAGAAAGCGCTTGATGTCGAGCAGCGAGAAGCCCTCGGTGCGGATCTTCGCCTGGTCGCCGTTCTCGAACATCTCCTGGAATGCGGTCTGCTCGCTCACCGGATAGTTGTATTGAAACGTGAGCAGCGTCGCCACGGCAGCAGAGCCGCAACTGAAGTCGAACTGCTGCTTGATGGTGCGCTTGAAGCGAGCCTCTTTCAGGCTCGTCACGTGCATCGCGTAACCGGCGCCCGACGGTTCGTAGATCGTGATCGGGTCGGCGCGGGCCGGGCTTGCCGCCGTCAACGCGCACACGAGCAGCCACGCGGCTCCCTGAAGACCTCCATGAAGGACTTCATGAAGTTTCATCGCTCATTCCCCGAAGCGCACATTGACGATCGTCGCGTTCTGGATCAGCACGTTCGCGCCCGTGTTCTGTATCACGGTAGGCAAGCCGCTCGCGTTCGAGAACGAGCCGCCCGCGATCACGTTCGACCCGGTGTCCACGTTTCGCGCGGTATTGTTCGCGACCGTGCCGCGCAGGTTCATGTCGTTGAAGACGGCTTCGCCGCCGCGATGCGCATCGAGTTGCTCGGCCGACATCGCGACACCGAAGGTCGCGTCGGCGGCGGGCGCCGGTGCAGGGGATGCAGCAGCTGTGCGGGCCTTCAGCGCACTCGCGTCCTGAGCGGCTGACACAACGGGGACGATCGACGTATCCGCTTGCACGGGAGAACGCAGTTCGCCGGCAACAACATAGGCTGCAAAGCAAGGCAGTCCGATGACGACAGGCAGTACCACCTTCGCAATGCGTTTGAACGCCTGCATGGTTGTCTCCTGGTGCTTCGCCGATCCGTGCTGCAACGGCCTTGCGGCGCGCGCGGCAGCGTCCGGCGAAGTGCGATTTGTGCGACCTTCGCCCGGCGCCGCTACCCCGTGCGCCGGAACGATGGAACAGGAGCCGTGGAGCGCGAACGCCCCACGGCACATCACACAACGACTTGTCGACGCTAACTGTCCTTCCCTTCAGTTAGCGGCCGACAGCCAGGTTTGCCTGCACGGTGACAGCCTGCTGTACGAGCGACGCCATACCGCTGTTCTGGTTCAGCACCATCACGCCAGCTGCCGACTGAGCCGCGCTCGCCATGTTGTTCGACATGTCGAATGAGCCCGTCGTCATCGTGACGGTTCCGCCAGCGCCGCCTGCACCGCCTGAGCCGCCTGTGCCTGCTGCGCCGGCTCCGGCCGAAGCCGTCGCCGCACCGCCTGCACCGCCTGCTGCACCCGCACCGCCTGTTGCTGCGCCGCCGTTGCCAGCCGTCGACGTCGCTGCGCCGCCGTCACCCGCTGACGAGGTGCCCGCGCCGCCTGCACCTGCCGTCGACGTCGCCGCGCCGCCCGTGCCCGTGCCTGCCCCGCCCGATGCCGTCGCTGCGCCGCCCGTCGCGGTCGCCGCGCCTGCCGTGGCTGCGCCGCCCGTGCCGCTGCCCGAAGCGGTTGCCGTGCCGCTGCCCGAGCCGCTGCCCGAACCCGACGCTGCGCCGCTGTTCGAGGTGGCCATGCCGCCGCCGCCGCCCGCACGTGAGGACAGATCGCCGCTGCCGGCTGCGCCAAGGCCGAGACCCGCACCAGCGCCCAGTGCCGCGCCCTTGCCGCTGCCGTTGCCGCCATAGGCAAGCGTGCCTGCTCCTGCACTGCCGCCCTTCGCGCCAGCGTCGCCGCCGCTGCCGTAGCCCTTGCCGCCGGATGCCTTCGACCAGCCGCCATCGCCGCCCGACGCTTTCGCGTAGCCGCCGTCGCCGCCCGAAGCCTTCGACCAGCCGCCGTCGCCGGCAATGGCGCGACCGCCGTTGCCACCGTCGCCGCCATAGCCGCCGCCAGCGCCGGCGCTTCCGCCTTTGCCGCCGATGCCCCTGGCGCCGTCGCCGCCCTTGCCGCCATTGACGTTTCCGTAGTTGGTCGCGACGTTGCCTATGCCAGTGACCCTGACATGGCTCACGGTGCCGTCAAGCTTGCTGACGGCCACAGTCTTCGTGTTGTTCCACGAGTCCTGCGAGACCTTCGAGTGTCCCGTCACTTCGTTGACGTTGTTGCCCGTCGTGCTGCCCTGGGTCGACGACGCCGTGTTCGACAGGGAGTTATCGCCGCTGCCCGACTTCTGGTTGCACGAGTAGTCGCCATTCGCGCAGGGGTTGGCCATCGCATAGCCGCTAAAGCCCAGCGCGACGATGGCAGCTGATGCCAAAAGTGTCTTACGCATGAAAGCCTCCTATTGGATTAGCGGCCCACGCTCAGGTTTGCCTGAACGGTGACGGCCTGCTGCACCAGCGAAGCCATGCCGCTGTTCTGGTTCGCGACCAGGATGCCCGCCGCCGACTGAGCGACGCTCGTCATGGTGTTGGCCATGCTGAAGTCACCCGTGCCGACGCCGATCGAGCCGCCCGCGCCGCCAGCACCACCTGAGCCGCCCGAGCCCGCGCCGCCGGCTGCTGCCGTCGCCGTGGCTGCTGCGCCCGCGCCAGCTGCACCGCCTGCGCCGCCCGTCGCATTGCCGCCGTTACCGGCCGTCGAGCCTGCCGCGCCGCCTGCGCCTGCCGTGGCCGTCGCTGCGCCGCCCGCACCTGCCGTCGACGTCGCTGCGCCGCCCGAGCCTGTGCCTGCGCCGCCCGTAGCGGTGCCCGTTCCAGCCGTAGCCGTTGCTGCGCCAGACGTGCCTGCGCCGCCGCTACCCGTACCCGTGCCCGAGCCGCTCGCCGTTGCCGTGCCCGTTCCCGTGGCGGTCGCAGCACCGCTCGCCGAGGAGGCGCTGCCGCCGCCGCCATTGGCCTTCGAGTGCACGTCGCCGCTGCCCGCAAGTCCAGCGCCCGCACCGAGTGCGAGACCTGCGCCCTTGCCGGAGCCACGTCCGTCGCCGCCTGCCGCTGCCGATCCAGCGTACGAGCTACCGCCCTTGGCCCATGCGTCGCCGCCACTGCCGGAGCCCTTGCCGCCGGACGCCCTGGCATTGCCGCCGTCGCCGGCGTAGGCCTTCGAGTTGCCGCCATCGCCGCCCGATGCCTTCGAGTTGCCGCCGTCGCCAGCGATGGCCTTGCCGCCATTGCCGCCGTAGCCGCCGTCTCCGCCGATCGCCAATGCGCTGCCACCCTTGCCGCCAATGCCCTTCGCGCCGCTGCCGCCGCGTCCGCCGTTCGCATTGCCGTCGTTATAGGCATGGTTGCCAATGCCATAGACGCTTACGCCCGATACAGACCCGGAAAGACGGCTCGCTGCAACGATCTTGGTGCTGTTGAACGAATCCTGCGCGACCCTCGCACCCGTCGTAATTTCATTTGCGTTGTTGCCCGTGGTGCTGGTTTGGGCGGATGTCGCCGAGTTTGTCGATGTGTTGCTCCCGCTGTATGACTTCTGGTTGCAGGATGAATCGCTATCACTGCATGGGTTTGCCATTGCGTAACCGCTGCAGCCCAAGGCGATGACTGCTGCGGACGCCAATAGAGTTTTGCGCATGGAATCCTCCTGGAGGAGATGGGGGGCGGCTTGGCAGACTGCGCCAATCCGGCTCGCCGTGTCGCATAGGCGATGCCATGCATGTAAGGCATTGAAATATAAAGAATTTTGGATTTCCCGTGATGCGGGATGGAAAGCTGCGGGTAATTACCTACGTTTTATGTTTCGCCTTTGAAACGCATAAACCGGCATTGCGCCGGCTTTAGAAAACGAGGGTTTTTGCAATTGCTTTTAATTCAAACGATTAGCAGAATTTACTAAGGGAAAACTCGAGATTTTAAAAACGTTTCTTTTTTGACGGGCGCGATTCTTGAGTACCAGGATAATCCACCCCGGAACCCCGCTATTTTTCGATAAAGGCCATTAGTGGCCTTGCGCACCATGGCTTTGCGCCAGATTGGCGATGGCGAAACGCGGCGCATTGGTGGCGTAAAAAAACGTATCGTTTACGACGCTGCAAGCCGCATGCAGCCTCTTTCTGCAAGTTTTTCCGCACCCTCCAGCCGCAGGCGGAATTATTTTACAATTTCAGTATGTGCCTAAATGCACCGAACCCCAATCAATTATCACACGTTAATGGCGCGAAGCATCAATTTGCCATTAATATGACTGCATGTCCACTAAAATAATCCGGCGCATAACATTGTCGCTAAAGGCAATGCGGCGATATTGCGTTGCACTAATGCAGTGCATCAGCAGCGCGTATTTTCACCACATCCGAAACTTAATGAGATATTTAATTATCGGCTATTCATCGGTTAAATCGGATTGCGCATTTTCGATTTCTGGATCGGCGGCCGGCTGCGCGAGCCAGGCACCGATGCGTTCGACGGTCCATACGGGATCGTCGTGCGGCAAATCGTGGCCGGCCCATGCGTGCCGCCAGTGCTCGGCGCTCCACGCGGCGGCCAGCGCCGCTGAGCACGCGGGATCGACCAGCCCGTCTTCCCGCGACGACAACACCAGCGTCGCGCACGCCGGCCGTTGCCGCGCGGCGCTGAAGCGCGCGGCCGCGAGCAGCTGGCGCAGCGCGTTCGCCCGGCTGACAGGTGCGCTGTCGCGGATGGCAACCCACTCCTTCAGGTCGGCCTCGACCGTGTCGCGCTGATTGCAGGTCAGGCGATGAATTGCCTCCTCCACGGCACGCGCGTCGCGCCAATGCGAAGCGATGCGGGCCAGCCCCGGCCACGCTTGTGGACGCAGCCGTTCGTCGAAGCGGCTGAACGGGCGCATGCTGGTGTTGATCAGCACGAGCCGCGCGATGTCGGCGGGATGACGCTGCGCCCAGCAGGTCGCGACCATGCCGCCCAGCGACATCGCCAGCACGCAATACGGTCCCGCCGCGCCGCTGGCGCGCGCCGCCGCGCGTACGAAGTCGACCATCCCGGCGACATCCAGCGGCGCGCGCAGGCTCGCGTATTCGCCGTTGCCGGGCAGGTCGATGGTCAACACGCGGGTGGGCTCAGCATTCGTGGCAGACGCGCATCGGCTCGCGCCGTCCAGTGCCGCGCGCAACGTGCCGGGCAATGCGCCCCAGTGCCGAGCCTCGCGCGTCAGGCCGCGCAGCAGAATCCACGTACTCATGGTTTGCCTGGCTTGTACCAGAGTTCCGTCGCGCTATCGAGCAACTGCTCGCGACGGCTGCCTTGCGGCAGCCAGCGCTGCGACGCGTAGGCGGCACGCGTCAGGAAATCGAGCAGATTCGCGTGGCGCCGCAGCACGCGCGCGGTGCGGTGCGCTTTCAACGGGTTGAACATGCCCTGGCGCGAAAAGATCTGCCTGGGGTTTTTCTTGATCCATAGCCACGAGCCCAGTTCGAGCGTCATCGGCAGAAAGATGTTGGGAGGCGGCGCGCGGTCGTACGCCCAGTCCCACAGGTCGCCGTGCAGCAGATACTGATGGCTTTGCGGCTCGAACATGTAGCCGTGGTGTGGATGCGCGCGCTCGAACATCGTCTTCAAGGCGTACATTTCCGGCAGATGCGGCATCGGGCGACGTGTCTTCGCATAAGGGAACCAGATGCTGTCGCTCCAGCCGTAGCCCGAATGGCAATCGAGCGCGAACGACAGCGGGCGCGCCGCCAGTTCGTCCGCGACCACCCGCAACAGCGCCTGCGCCTCCGCTTCCATCGGCGCGCCGCGCCGCCCGCGATACCACGGCAGCCACGAGCCGACGCGCTGTCCGCCCGCGAGCCAGGGCACGCGCTCTTCGGCGTCCTGCGGCGCGTTGCGCATCAGATCGACGCCGTTCGGATTGGCGCGCGTCGCGGCCCACATTCCGCCTGGATTGACGATAGGGACGAAAATCAGGCGGATCGACTGAAGCTGGCGCACCAGCAGTTCGTCCCATTCGAGCCGCCCGAGCAGCGCGCGCATGTAGTCGAGCACGAGCTGCGTGCCGATCCGCTCGAGTCCGTGTATGCCGCCAAAGAAACCAATCGCGGGCGCCCGTGGATCGCGCGAGCCAATGCTCGCCGTCTGCACGGCGAAGGTCCTGCCGCGCACCCGCGTCTCGCACATGGAACGAATCTCGAAGCTGCCGCTGCCGACCTCGAGAATCGCCTGGAGTTCGTCGTACTCCGCAAACGTATCGGGCAAAAAGCTCAGAGCCTGCATGGGCTGCGCCGGTTATGGTGTGAGGTTGTTGGAGACGGCTCACGCGTGACGTCTCCAACTATAGCGGTTCGTGCCTGCCAATGGATGACAGCGGGAATGACAGCGCGGACGACAGCGGGCCGCGTCATTGCGTTTGTCATATCGATGACACACTGCGCGACCCGGCACAGCGGCGCGCCGCACGCTGCCGTGCGAATTGACGAAAGATGTAGTCGTCTAGATGTTGCGACGCCTTCACTCAACCGTCACAGACGCTTTCTAGAATGTCCCACAACTTCCGGCACGCACCGGAGTCATCGACAGGACACACATGGAAGCCATCCGCATCGAACGCCTGAGCAAGACATTCGGCAACGGCCGCAAGGCGCTCGACGAGATCGACCTGCGCATCGAGCAGGGCGAAATGGTCGCGCTGATCGGTGCGTCGGGCTCGGGCAAGTCGACGCTGCTGCGGCATATCGCGGGCTTCACGGTATCGGATGCGCAGCCTTCGCAGATTGCGATACTCGGGCGTCCGATCCAGCAGAACGGCCGCATCGTACGTGAAGTGCGCAGCATTCGCCGCGATATCGGTTTTGTTTTTCAGCAGTTCAATCTCGTGAACCGGCTGACGGTCGAAGCGAACGTGCTGATCGGCGCGCTCGCGCGCCTGCCGCTGTGGCGCCGTCTCACGGGCTGCTTTCCGCGCAGCGAGCGGGTGCTGTCGATGTCGGCATTGAACGAGGTTGGCATCGGCGAGCATGCGCGCGAGCGCGCCTCGAACCTGTCGGGCGGACAGCAGCAGCGCGCCGCGCTGGCGCGCGCGCTCGTGCAGCAGGCGCGCATCATCCTCGCCGACGAGCCGATTGCATCGCTCGACCCGGAATCGTCGCGCCGCGTGATGGAGATGCTGCGTACGCTGAACATCGAGCATCGTTTGACGGTGCTGGTCTCGCTGCATCAGGTCGACATCGCGATGCAGTACTGCCAGCGCACGATCGCGATGCGGCGCGGCAAGGTCGTGTATGACGGGCCGTCTGCGGCGCTGACGCCCGCGCTCTTGCAGAAACTCTATGGCGACGACGCGCGCGAACTGCTCGACGACAGTCTGCAGTCCGATGGCGCCAATGGTGCCGATAGTGCCGGGAGCGCCGCGCCTCGCGCGCGCGTGCTGCCGCTCAAGGCGGCGCGCTCGGCCTGATCCCATTTCCGGAAAGACACGCTGTACCCGATTCACTCACCTGGAACCGAACTCATGAAATTTCTGCGCTCACTGCTCGCCGGCGTTGCCGCCGTGTCGGCATTCGCGAGCTTCGCCGCCCACGCTGAAGACCTGAATCTCGGCATCATCTCGACCGATTCGTCGGCGGTGCTCAAGCAGCGCTGGCAGCCGCTCATCGACGACATGAACAAGCAGACGGGTCTGAACATCAAGGCGTTCTTCGCGACCGACTACGCGGGCATCATCGAAGGCATGCGCTTCAACAAGGTGCAGGTTGCGTATCTCGGCAATGCGTCGGCGATCGAAGCCGTCGATCGTTCGAATGGCGAAGTATTCGGCAAGACGACCTACGCAAACGGCGATGCCGGTTACTACTCGGTGCTGATCACGAATGTGAACAGCCGCTTCAAGACGCTCGACGACGTGTTCAAGAACACGAAGGACGTGACGCTGGGCTTCGGCGACCCGAACTCGACGTCGGGCACGCTGGTTCCCGGCTACTACCTGTTTGCGCAGCGCAACGCGCCCGTGCGCACTTCGTTCAAGACGGTGCTGCCGTCGAGCCACGAAGCGAACCTGCTCGCGGTCGTGAACAACAAGATCGACATCGCGACGAACAACACCGAGATGCTCGATACCCTGAAGAAGCAGCACCCCGACCGCTTCGCGCAGGTGCGGGTGCTGTGGCAATCGCCGCTGATTCCATCGGACCCGCTCGTGTGGCGCAAGGATCTGCCCGACGCGACGAAGGAGAAGCTTCGCCAGTTCTTTTATAACTATGCCAAGACCGACCCGCGTGAAAAGGCCGTGATGGCGAACATCTTCAGCTATGGCGGGTTTGCGCCGTCGACGGATGCGCAGTTGCAGCCGATTCGCCAGATCAAGCTGTTCGAGCAGAAGCAGAAGATCGAAGCGGATGCGTCGCTGTCGGATGCGGATCGCAAGACGCAGATGGCCGCCATCGACGCGAAGCTGTCCGCATTGAACGCGCAAAAGCAATGAACGCAGCCGACCTGAGCGCCGGGCGCTCGAGCGTGCCGCCGCAGCCTTCTCGCGAGACGATGGCCGCGGCGGCGGGCAAGCGCAGCTGGATTTCGTTGCTTGGCTGGATCGTTGTGATCGGCGTGCTTGGCTTGTCCTGGCATGCCGCCGACATGCGGCCGCTCGATCTGCTGACTGACTCGGGCAACATGGGGCAGTTTGCGAAGGACTTCTTCCCGCCAGACTTCACGGAATGGCGCACCTATTTGCACGAAATGGGCGTGACGCTCGCGGTTGCGGTGTGGGGTACGGCGCTGTCGATCGTGTGTGCGATTCCATTTGGGCTGATGTCGGCGCACAACATGGCGCCGGCGTGGGTTGTGCAGCCGGTTCGGCGGTTGATGGATGCGTGCCGCGCGATCAACGAGATGGTGTTTGCGATGCTGTTCATCGTCGCGGTTGGGCTGGGGCCGTTTGCTGGCGTGCTTGCTTTGTGGGTGCATACCACGGGCGTGCTGGCGAAGCTGTTTGCCGAAGCCGTCGAGGCTATCGATCCGCGTCCCGCTGAAGGTGTGCGCGCTACGGGGGCTACCAGTCTCGATGAGATCGTGTATGGGGTGCTGCCGCAGGTTTTGCCGTTGTGGATTTCTTATGCGTTGTATCGGTTTGAATCGAATGTGCGGTCGGCGATGGTTGTTGGGATGGTTGGGGCGGGAGGTATCGGCGTCGTGCTTTATGAGTCGATTCGGTCGTTTAATTATTCGCAGACTGCGGCTGTTATGTTGATGGTCGTTGTGGTTGTTACTGTTATTGATGTGGGGTCGGCGTGGATGCGGGAGCGGGTGATCTAGTTTTTTTGCCTCCGGCGGTTTGGGCTTTTTTTTTGCCTTGGCACTGGCGTTCGAGTTTGTGTCTTCGCGGCGTGGGTGGTTTGGTTTGGTTTGCTTGTGGTTTCGCTGGCATCCGCGTTTTGTTAGCGTGCTTCACGCGTCGCCCCTGTGCGGGGCGGCACCTACTTTTCTTTG
>NZ_JAGUUD010000101.1:0-29711 GCF_020177535.1 Paraburkholderia sp. XV
TGGCGTGCAGCGTGGCGAGACGCGCGGCCATGCTTTCCAGCGCGGCCCACATCTGTACCATCTCGACGATCTCGCGCTTGCTCTTGCGCACAATATAGATGCCCCGGCGCGGGATCGTGCGCACGAAGCCTTCCTGTTCGAGCAGCGTCATGGCCTCGCGCACGGGCGTGCGGCTCACGCCCAGCGATTCGCTCAGCGCGCGGTCGTCGAGGCGTATTTCGTCACGCGACGCATAGATATCGGCATCGGCGATCGCCGCGCGCAGCATCGCGTAGGCGCGATCACGCAGACTGGCGCTCGTCCCGATGGGTTGCAGTGACAGGGTGAACGGCGTAGCCGCTGGCTGACTGTCAAGTTCTGACGACATGCATCGCCTCTGATCCGGTCGGTGCGAGTGAGCACCGTAGTTGGCTCGAACGGCGCACTGCGCCGCTCCCGTATCCGCGCCCGTCTACTGCCTTCATCGTCACGCGGACTGTGAACGTATTCAGTATATCAGCGTGTGAGGTATTGTCGATCAAACCCGCATCGGCGCTGGCTGTGCAGCTTCGCCACACGCGTCGCGCAGTGTAGCGTACCCGGCAAAAGCGCTTAAGGATTAGGCACCGTCGAGGCGGCGCCTGTCGCCGCTGCCGTCAAAGCCTCAGGAGCTGAGGACGCTGCGCGCGGCGCTTCATGCGCGATCGTGCCGCATTGCAGTTGGCCGTTGTCGCTGGATTCGAGCTCGCTGGCGTTCAGGTTCGCGCAGGCGGCTTCGACGATCGTGCCGATGTCGTGCCGGTTGCGCTCGCGCGCGGCATGCTTCATTTCACTCTGGAGCCAGCCGCTGAAACTGACGACGGCGAACACGGCAACGGTGAGCAGTACGGACTCGGTCTTGGACAAACGCATCTTTGATAGGGCTTTGCAGGAGGGACGGCCAGACACGTTATCGGCAGCGGCGCAAAAAGCTTGAATGGTTCGATGGCCCGGGTGGATTTATCGAACCGTCGCGATGCATTCGCCACACAGCATGGTTAGCATCGAATTCGCCGTTAAAACGGATCGTGAAATTCATGTTCGAATTGCATGCCCGAAATGGCTATATCGAATCGCGCCGCCGTTCATGCAAATTGTCTTGAGCCAATCGTCTTGGTGTTGGCTGAATCGCTCCATTAGCCTGTCGCCAGCTTCAAGCTTCCATACCGCGAACGTTACTCTTGGCTTTCGCATTCGAATCGAAAAGCCGCAATATGCAATACGGATTTCGCCAATCCGATTATTGGAGACCACTATGGCCGCCGAACCCGAGAGCTTCCGAGATCAATTCGTCTCGCTGTTCCAGTCAGCCGTCGATCAGGTCGTGCGCAGCACGACGCCCGCCGCGACGCTCGCCTCGCGGCCGGGAACGGACAACGCGCTCGTCAATGCAGCGGCGACGATTGCGTCGCTGAAGTCGCAAGGCGCATCGGCCCTGCCCGACGTCGCGCCGGACGAAGTCGCGCAAGACGCCTGGACCTGCGCAAAGATGGGTTTTGCATTGATGGAAGCCCGCGCTCGCGGCGACGCGGCCGGCGCTGAAAGTATCGAGAACGACCTGCGCTTCAACGTCTGCGATCCGGCGTGGATCAAGGTGATCGAGAGCTACATGCAGTTCTTTGGCCCGGACGGCAAGCGCGCGTCGATTCCCTACCGGCGCGCGGCCGCCATCGGCCCCGTCACGGTGCCGCTGAAAGCAGGCGCAACGGTCGCGCTGATCGCCGACTGGGGAACGGGAACGGACGTCGCCTTGGATCTGCTGAAGCAGGCCGCGCTGCAAAACCCCGACGTCGTGATTCATCTCGGCGACATCTACTACTCGGGCACGCCGCAGGAATGCGAGGCGAACTTCAGGAACATCGTCGATAGCGTACTGTCGCGCAGCACGAAGGACGTGCCCGTCTACACGCTGTCAGGTAACCACGACATGTATTCAGGCGGCGCCGGCTATTACGGGCTGATCGACACGCTCAACGATCACGCGCGCCTTCAGCCCGCCAGCTTCTTCTGCCTGCGCAACGACGACTGGCAGTTCATCGCGCTGGACACGGGACTGCACGACTACAACCCGTTCGACGGAACGGAAGTCCTCACCTTCATCGAGCAGGATGAAGAGGACTGGATCGTCGAGCGCATCGCCGAATTCAGCGGCAAAACGATCCTGCTTTCGCATCATCAACTCTTTTCCGCGCTGTCGCAGATCGGACCGTTGCAGACGGGCGGCAAGCTCATCGCGCACAACCCGAAACTGCTCGCGAGCTATCAGCGTTTCGCGCAGGCCGCAAAGCAACCCATCAGTGCATGGTTCTGGGGCCACGAGCACAACCTGAGCATCTATCAGCCGTACCTCGGATTGAACCGCGGACGCTGCATCGGGCACGGCGCGGTGCCCGTGATCGTCGACGGACCCGAGAACGCGCCGGACCCGCGTATCGTCAACCCGCCCACTCTGCAGAACGTGCTGCTGAAAGAGGCGGACAAGATCTACATGCACGGCTTCACGATCATCCGGCTCGGGCAAGGTGCGCAGAGCGGGCAGGCGTCGGCGGAGTACTACGAAAGCAGTGACGGCACGACGCCCATGTTCACGGAAACGCTCTAGCGCCCGCTGAGCGCCGTCACACGTCGACGATCACTTCGAAGCCGCCGTAGATCAGCCGTTTGCCGTCGAACGGCATGGTCATCGCCTCCGGTTGCAGGCGCGGATCGGCCATCACCTTGCTCATGCCTTCGTCGCGCTTCGCGCGCGAAGGCCAGACGACCCACGAGAACACGACCACTTCGTCCGGCTCGCGCTTGACGGCCAGCGGGAACGACGTGAGCTTGCCTTCCGGCACGTCGTCGCCCCAGCACTCGACGACGTTCAGCGCTCCATATTCCTTGAACACGCCCGCCGCCGTCTCGGCGTGCTTGCGGTATATCTCGCGATTCTCCGCCTTCACTGCCACCACGAATCCATCTACATAGTTCATTGCCGCCTCCTGTATGAAATCGTCAGATGCCGGGCATAAAAAACGCCGCTGCCCGGTTCTACACGGACGACGATCGACGCGACAGCAAATCGACAGCTTCGCGAATATTTTCATGTCCGGCTGCGCGGCGGGCGTGCACCGCATGCCGCGCCAATGTCATAATCCGCGCAGCATTTCACACACGTTTTCCATCGACATGGCGAGCCGGTTCCATCGGAAGATTGGCTGCATTCTCGGATTGCTCGCGATCCTGATGGCGGCGCTCGCACCTACCGTGTCGCAGGCCATCGCGGCGAGCCGCGGCGCATACGACCCCGCCGCCGCGCTCTGCTCCGCCCAAACGGCCAGTCCCGCCGACACCCGGGAGGACGACGCCGGCAATACGCACACGCTCGCCTCGCACTGGCATGCATGCGGCTATTGCAGCCTGCTCGCGCATCTTCCCGTGCTGCCCGCGGCACCGTCGACGTTCGCGCTGACGGTCGCCGCGATGACACAGCGCGTCGCAGTTCGCTTCGAAAGCGTCGCGCTCGTCACTCCCTTCGAAAGCGCGCAGCCGCGCGCGCCGCCCGTGCATCTCTGAGTCGAACCCGCGTATCCGCAATGCCGTCACGGCGTTGCCGTTTTCGCGCACGCCGCGTTGCCGCTTCCCCGCGCGCACGCGGCCGGTGCGCGCGCCCACTCAGGATCACACACATGAACACCCGACACTTCAGGCGCGGCAGGCTGCCGTTCGCCGGCTGCATGCTCGCCGCCCTGCTCGCTCCTTCCATTTCTCACGCGCACGCGATTGCGGGCGACCGTGTCTTCCCTGCGACGATGGCCGTCGACGATCCCGGCGTCAGCGACGAACTCAATCTGGAATACGGCCACCAGCGCGTGCGCGGCGACGATGGCGACCAGAGCGTCAACAGCTTCAGCTTCGAGTACGACAAGCTGATTACGCCGCGCCTCGCGGTGTCGCTCGGAGGCGCCTACGTCGGGCAGAACAATCCGACCGCGCACGGCTTCGACAACTTCAGCGTCGGCCTCAAGTACCTGCTGTACGTGAACGAGGCGCACGAGTTCATGACGTCGATAGGCGTCGATGCGGACCTGGGCGGCACGGGCAGCCACGCGATTGGCGAGAGCTTCTCGACCATCTCGCCGACGATCTTCGCCGGCAAGGGCTTCGGCGACCTGCCCGATTCGCTGGCGTATCTGCGCCCCATCGCGATCACGGGCGAGGCGGGCCCCGCGTTCACGACGGGCGCCGGCCAGCCGAATGCGTTCAATTACGGCGTGACCGTGCAATACAGCCTGCCCTATCTGCAGCAGCACGTGCGCGACGTCGGCTTGCCGCAGCCGCTCGCGAACCTGATCCCCATCGTCGAAATTCCGCTGTCGCGCAGCCAGGGGCAAACCACGGGCACGATCAACCCGGGCGTCATCTGGATCAACCGTTATGGGCAATTCGGCATCGAGGCGCAAATCCCCGTGAATCACGCGAGCGGCTCGCATGTCGGCGTGCTGGTTCAAGCGCATCTGTTCTTCGACGACATCGCGCCCACGACGATCGGCAAACCGCTTTTCCCATAGCGAGGACCATCATGAACACGACCCGACTTGCGGCGGCGCTGGCGCTGTCACTCACGCTGATGCCGCTCGCGGCGCTGGCCCATGTGTTTCCGCAGAAACAGGAGCCCGGCGCGGGCACGACCGTCGAGGCGCCCGCGAGGGTGACCATCACCTTCGACGGCCCGCTCGAACCCGCCTTCAGTTCGTTGACCGTCACGGATGCAGCGGGCAAGCAGGTGAGCACCTCGAAATCGACGATCGATGCGCAGCAGCCGAGCGTCGCGTCGGTCGCGCTGCCCGCGCTGGCCGCGGGGAAATACACGGTGCATTGGGTGGCCGTGGCGTCGGACGGACATCGCACGCACGGCGATTACTCGTTCAACGTGAAGTGATGAGGCGCGCCGAACACCACGTACGCTCTGCTGCATCGCGATTGAAAATGTCGTAGAAAATGGGCTGAATGCGCGACGCGCGGCGTCATGAAACTGGACATGACGCCGCGTTGCACCAGGCCGTGCTACTGTCGCGAGGAGCCGTTGCGAGCGGGCGTTGAAACGCCCGTTGCACGCGGCCGGCCTGCACGTCGCTTTGACCGTTCAACCCCGCTATGGAGTGTGCGTGAACAATCCGCTGATTTTTGGCTTTGCGCTCGTCGCAGTCGATGTCGTGATCTGGCGTTGCACCACCCCAAAAAACGAAGTCGCGCGGTTGCTGGTGCGGCTGTGCATTTACGCGGCGCTCAGCGCACTGCTGTTCGGCTCGGGCCTGAGTCCGTTTTCGCAGGCGCCTTACGCGGATTCGAAGCCGTTGCACGTGCTTGGCCAGGTGCTTGAAATCATCTGGTGGCTGATGGGCGCGCGTCTGCTCAGCCTTGCGCTCGACACGTTGCTGTTGCCGCAGACCTGGCGCCGTCAAAGGCTCTTCTCGGACGTATTCGGCGCGGTGGTGTTTCTCGCGGCTGCCGTCGCGGCGCTCGGCTTCGTGCTCGAACTGCCGGTGCGCGGGCTGGTCGCGACATCGGGCGCGCTCGCCATCGTGCTTGGCCTTGCGATCCAGAGCACGCTCAGCGACGTGTTTGCCGGCATTGTGATCAACACGACCGAGCCGTATCACATTGGCAACTGGGTGATCATCGACGGCGTCGAGGGCAAGGTGCTGGAGATGAACTGGCGCGCGACGCATCTGCTGACATCGCAAGGCAATATCGTGATCGTGCCGAATGCCGTGGCGGCGAAGGCGAAGATCACGAACAGCAGCCGGCCGCCGGCGCTGCACGGCGTGACCCTCATGCTGGAGATCACGCCCGAAGCGCGTCCGAGCGTGGTGCTGGCTGCGCTCGAACGCGCGCTGGCGGGCGTGCGCGCGGTGATCGCCGACCCGGCGCCGTATGCGATCGTGAAGCGGACCAGCATCATGTCCGTCACATACGAGGCGACTGCGTATGTCGACGACATGAGCAAGAAGCTCGCCGTCACGAACGAGCTGTTTGACTTGTGCTACCGGCAGTTGCAGGCGGCGGGCGTCGATCTGAAGCCGCTTGGGGGCGGGTATGCGCCTTCGCCTTCGGCCTTGCCGACGCAGCAGATCGATCCGCGCGTTGCGCTGCTGCGGCGCGTGGAGATTTTTGCCGCGTTGACGGCGGACGAGTTGCAGCGTCTTGCGCCTATGCTGTCCCGTCGCTCTTATGAGCGTGGCGACACGGTGGTCACGCCGGACACGGTGCTCGACCATTTGACGATTGTGGATTCGGGGGTGCTGTCTGTGGTGGCGCAGGATACGTCTGGGCCTGTCGAAGTGACTCGTCTGGGTCCTGGCGACGCGATGGGTGAATTCGGTCTGCTGGCAGGTATGCCCGCGCGTGTGACGATCTCGGCGCTTACGTCGGCGACTGTTTATCAGTTGAAGAAGGAAGATTTGACGCCGCTGCTGAAGGATAAGCCAGATGTCGCGAGGGAGATGTGTCAGATGCTGTCGCGGAGGCAGGATACGCTGGGCAAGCTCGGGACGCCGGCGCCTGTTGCGCAATCCGAGCAGTCGATTTTTCAATGGCTGCTGGATGGGATGAAGAAGTTGCATGATCTGACGTTTTGAGTTTTTTTTGTCTGCGACGCTGGGGGTTGTGTTGGCATTCGCGGTTTGGTTGTTCGGGCCTTTGCGCTGGCATTCGCGGTTTGCTTTTGCTTTTGCTTTCGCTGGCATCCGCGAATTGTTAGCGTGCTTCACGCGTCGCCCCTGTGCGGGGCGGCACCTACTTTTCTTTGCCGCCGCAAAGAAAAGTAGGCAAAAGAAAGCGGCTCACACCGACAGTGCTAGTTCTTGCCTGAGGGCCCCCAAAGGGTCTTACGCTCCACACGACAACGTACTTATCAATGCCCGTTGCCAACGCTTCGAATGAACGCCTCACCCGCTTCACATACCCGTACCCGTTCAAGCGGCAGCGAACGTTATATGCCGCCCAGGTGGCAAACTGTGTGCAGGTTGTCGCGACGCAGAAGCCGGCGCTCTACAACGGACACCAACCTTGCTTTCCAGCCCGGAGTGCTGCGTGTATTGCGCGAAGGCCGACACACAGTTTGCCACCTGGGCGGCGGCAGACTGTCCGGCGCGGCGTGCTGGACGCGGATGTATGAAGGGGGTGAGGCGTACAGAGAGAGCGTTGGCAACGCAGGCGGGCCCGAGCGTTACCGTGCGAAGTACGGGGACGCTGGGGGCCCCTGGACAAACGTCAAGAGCTGGCGGTGTGAGCCGCTTTCTTTTGCCTACTTTTCTTTGCGGCGGCAAAGAAAAGTAGGTGCCGCCCCGCACAGGGGCAACGCGTGAAACACGCTAACAATTCGCGGATGCCAGCGAAAAGACCAAACCCACCCCCAGCGTCGCAGACAAAAAAAAACCAACACACCTCAAGGACCCACATGCCGCCCCCGGCCCTCCCCCCCGCACTAGAATGCCGCTCGCTGAGCAAAGCCTACGCAACAAACCGCGTAGTCCTGTCCAGCCTGGACTTCAAACTGGCAGCAGGCGAATTCATCGCCATCATGGGCGACTCAGGCGTCGGCAAATCAACGCTATTGAACCTGATAGCGGGCCTGGACCGCGCCGATAGCGGCGAAGTGCTCATCGACGGCACGCCCGTCTCGACGCTGAACGACGATGCCGCCACGCGCCTGCGCCGCGAAAAACTCGGCTTCGTCTTTCAGGCGTTCCACGTGCTGCCACATCTGACGCTCGCGCAAAACGTCGCGCTACCGTTACTGCTGAATGGCATCCCGCCGCAACGCGCACTCGACATGCTCGCCGCCGTCGGTCTGGAAGGACGCGGACACGATATGCCGCGCCAGCTATCGGGCGGCGAACTGCAGCGCGTCGCCATCGCTCGCGCACTCGTGCACCGTCCCACGCTGATCCTCGCCGACGAGCCCACAGGCAATCTCGACCCCGACACCGCGCATGAAGTGCTCGCGCTGCTGCGCGAAGAAACCAAGGCGAACGGCGCAGCAACGATGATGGTCACGCATTCGCAAGCAGCCGCCGCCGTCGCCGACCGCGTACTCATCCTGAGCGAAGGCAAACTGCACGCGATGCACGCAACATCGCCCCACGCCTCGCGCCAGAACCATGAATGACACAGCGTTCAGCGCAACCGCGCACCCCACGCGCCACGGACTGCGCACGCTCACGCGCTGGCTGCTAGCCGCCGAGTGGCACAGCCACAAAGGCCGCGCCCTGATCGCGATTGCGACCATCGCGCTCGGCGTCGCACTCGGCTACGCCGTGCAACTGATCAACAGCGCCGCGTTCAACGAATTCTCGGCGGCGACGCGCAGCCTGTCGGGCCAGGCTGACTTGCAGGTGCGCGGCGCACAGCCCACGTTCGATGAAAGCGCCTATCCACGACTCGCGACACAACCCGGCGTCGCGCTCGCCAGCCCCGTGCTCGAACTCGACGTGACCGTGCCGGATCGCACCGCGCCGCTGAAAGTGCTCGGCATCGACATGTTCCGCGCGAGCCGCATCGCGCCCGATCTGACGGGTGTGACGGACAGCAGCCGCCCGCTCGACGCTCTCGCCAGCGACGCCATCTTCCTCTCGCCCGCCGCGCAGCAATGGCTCGGCGTGCGCGCCGGCGAGACCGTGACGTTGCGCAGCGGTACGTCCGATGTGCATCTGCGCGTGGCGGGCAGCATCGTCAGGGCGCGGCCCGGGCAACGCATCGCGGTGATGGACATCGCGGCCGCGCAATGGCGCTTCGCGCGCCTCGGCAAGCTGTCGCGCGTCGATCTGCAACTCGAACGCGGCGTCGATCGCGAACGGTTCAGGCGCGCGTTGCAGGACCAGCTCGGCAGCCGGTTCGCCGTGGGCGAAACGCGCGATGTAGAAAGCCGCACCGACCGGCTGTCGCGCGCCTACCGGATCAACATGAACGTGCTCGCGCTGGTCGCGCTGTTCACGGGCGCGTTTCTCGTATTCTCGACGCAGGCCCTCGGCGTGGTGCGCCGGCGCGCGCAGTTCGCGATGCTGCGCGTGCTCGGCCTCACGCGCACGCAGTTGCTGCGGCAGATTCTGCTCGAAGGCGCGCTGCTCGGCACGCTCGGCTCGGCGGCGGGCATCGCGCTCGGCTTCGCGCTCGCCTATGTCGTGCTGCGCTTTTTCGGCAGCGATCTGGGCGGCGGCTACTTCCCCGGCGTTCAACCGACGGTCGGCTTCGAGCCGGTCGCCAGCGCGATTTTCGTCGTGCTCGGCATCGCCGTGTCGCTGCTCGGCAGTCTGGTGCCCGCGCTCGAAGCGGCGCGCGCCCATCCCGCGCCCGCGCTGAAAGCGGGCGGCGAGGAAGCCGCGCTCGGCAATCTGTCGACGCCGTGGCCCGCGCTCGTCTGCATCGCTCTCGGCGTGGCGCTGACGCAGACGCCGCCCGTGTTCGACGTGCCGATTGCGGGCTATCTCGCTGTCGCGCTGCTGCTGATCGGCGGCATCGCGCTGATGCCGCGCGTCACGTCGCTGCTGTTTCGCGCGCTGAGCCGTCCGCTCGATGGAAGCGACACACGGCGCACCGCCACGCCCGTCGTTGCGCTTGCGCTCGCGCGCCTCGCGAACGCGCCGGGCCAGGCATCGATCGCGATGGGCGGCGTGCTGTCGAGCTTCACATTGATCGTCGCGATGGCGATCATGGTGTCGAGCTTTCGCGTGTCGGTCGAAGACTGGCTTGCGCACCTGTTGTCCGCCGACGTCTATGTCCGCGTCGCGCCGAACGGCGACACGGGCGGGCTGAATCCCCAGCAGCAGGCAATGCTGGCCGCCACGCCCGGCATCCGCCACGCGGCGTTCGCGCGCACCTCGCAACTGGCGCTCGATCCGTCGCGACCGTCCGTTGCCTTGCTCGCGCGCGAAATCGATGCCGCCGATCCCGGTGCGAATCTGCAGATCACCGGGGCGATCCTGCCGCCGTCCGCGTTGCGCGCTGGCGAAACACCCGTGTGGGCGTCGGAAGCGATGGTCGATCTGTACGGCTATCACGTCGGTCAACGGCTGATGCTGCCGATCGGCGAGCACGGCGCCGTGTTTGTCGTCGCGGGCATCTGGCGCGACTACGTGCGGCAGACAGGCGCGCTGCAAATCCGTCTCGCCGATTACCGGCGCCTCACGGGCGACACCGGCGCTACCGACGCCGCCCTCACCCTGGAGCGCGGCGTGAGCGCCGGGCAGGCGATCACCGCATTGCGCGCATTGCCGTTCGCCAGCGCACTCGACTTCGCGCAACCCGGCGACATCCGGGCACGCACGCTGACCATCTTCGACCGCAGCTTCGCCGTCACGTATCTGCTGGAGGCCGTCGCGATCGTGATCGGACTGTTCGGCGTCGCGGCGACGTTCTCGGCACAGACGCTGTCGCGCTCGCGCGAGTTCGGCATGCTGCGGCACGTGGGCGTGACGCGTGGACAGATTCTCGCGCTGCTCGCGATGGAAGGCGGGCTGCTCACCGCGCTCGGCATCGCGATGGGCTGCATGCTCGGCTTTGCGATCAGCCTGATCCTTGTGTTCGTCGTCAACCCGCAGTCGTTTCACTGGAGCATGTCGCTGCATGTGCCGTGGACGCTGCTATCCGTGCTGGCGCTCGTGATGCTCGCGTCGTCGTGCACGACGGCCGTCGCGGCGGGCCGCCGCGCTGTCTCCATCGATGCCGTGCGCGCGGTCAGGGAGGACTGGTGATGCATGCCGCCCGTATTCTGTTGCTCGTGTTCGCGTGTCTGCTTCGCGGATCGGCGGGTTTCGCGGCCGAACCGCAATTCGCGGCCGTTGCGCCGGACAAGTCGATTGAACTGCCTCGCGACACGGGTGCGCATCCCGCGTTTCGCACCGAATGGTGGTACGCGACGGGCTGGCTGGAGACGCCCGATCATCAGCCGCTCGGCTTTCAGATCACCTTCTTCCGCTCAGCGACGGGGCATCCTGCGAGCGACCCGAGCGCGTTCGCGCCGACGCAGCTGATCATCGCGCACGCCGCGCTCAGCGATCCGCGACTCGGCCGGCTCGTGCACGACCAGAAGATCGCCCGGCAAGGCTTCGGCCTCGCCTACGCGAAGCCGGACAACACCGACGTCCGGCTCGATAGCTGGCGGATGGTCCGCGCGCCGGACGGCCACTACGACGTGAACGCCGACGCCGGCGGCTTCGCGTTGCATCTGACATTCACGCCGACCCAGGCGCCGCTCCTTCAGGGCGACCACGGCTACTCGCGCAAAGGACCGCTGCCGGAACAGGCGAGCTACTACTACAGCGAACCCCAATTGCGCGTGACGGGCAGCGTGACACGTCCATCCGCCGATGGCGCGAGCCGCGCGCCGGCGCCAACGTCCGTCACGGGCAGCGCATGGCTCGATCACGAATGGTCGAGCACATTGCTCGCGTCCGATGCCGTCGGCTGGGACTGGCTCGGCGCGAACCTGACGGGCGGCGCGGCGCTGATGGCGTTCAAGGTGCGCGCCGCCGATGGACACGCGGTCTGGGCGCACGCCGCGCTGCGCACGGCCGATGGACATGTCACGCAATACGGCCCCAGCGACGTCGACTTTTCGCCGACCCGCCAATGGCGTTCGCCGCGCACGAACACGCAATACCCCGTGGCGACCGTCGTACGCACTGGCGACACCCGCTGGCAACTGACGCCCTTGCTCGACGATCAGGAACTCGATTCGAGCGAATCGACGGGCGCGCTCTACTGGGAAGGCGCCGTCGCCATCCGCCGCGACGGGCAGCCAGCCGGGCACGGCTACCTCGAACTCACCGGCTACGGCAAAAAGCTGTCGCTCGAACGGCGCTGACGCCCGCCCGGCGGGCATTTAGGGGTAAACCCTGAAATCTGGAAAAGTCACTTCCACCGGATGGGCTTAATCTTAAGCGGCTACTTACCTACACTTACTACAACTGATTGCGAACAGGGCTGTTCGCAAAGTCGAAAACAAAGTTGGAGGTTCATCATGAAGTCGCTGATCAAGGCTGTTGCCATCGCTGCTGTGCTCGCTATCCCCGCCGTGTCGTTCGCCCAGTCGAACCAGCCTGTTACTCGCGCTCAGGTCCGCGCCGAGCTGGTTCAACTGGAACAGGCCGGCTATCGTCCGGGCGCAGGCACGGAAGCGCACTACCCCGATGAGATCCAGGCCGCGCAAGCGCGCGTGAACGCGCAGAACGGCGCGGCGAGCGGTTACGGCGGTGTCGCGAACGCATCGCAGGCGGGCCGCCCGGGCGTGTCGGCGGCGGACTGGAATGCGATGTACAACCATCCGTAAACCGCGTCGATACCCGCTTCACTTCGCCGCCCGTCCGGCATCTACTTCGCGCCCGCAGTCCCCGTAGCGGGCGCGATTCGCCACACCGCGTTGCCGACATCGTCGGCAACCAGCAGCGCGCCGCGCGCATCCAGCGCCACGCCGACGGGCCGCCCAACCGCGTGCCCGTCCGGCCTCAGGAATCCCGTCAGAAAATCTTCCGGTCCACCCGACGGCTTGCCATTCTCGAACGGCACGAAGATCACCTTGTAGCCCGCAAACGGCTTTCTGTTCCATGAGCCGTGCTGACCGACGAATGCGCCGCCACGGTAGCGGTCCGGGAACAGCCTGCCGTCATAAAACGCCAATCCGAGCGATGCCGTGTGATTGCCGAGCGCATAGTCCGGCGCGATGGCGCGCGCGACCATGTCCGGGTTCTGCGGCTTCACCCGCGAATCGACATGCTGGCCGTAATAGCTGAACGGGAAGCCATAGAACGCGCCGTCCTTCACCGACGTCATGTAGTCGGGCACGAGGTTGTTGCCCAGTTCGTCGCGTTCGTTCACGGTCGTCCACAGCACGCCCGATTGAGGTTGCCACGCCATGCCGTTCGGATTGCGCAGGCCGGTTGCGTAAGGCCGCATCGTGCCGCTCGCGATATCGAATTCGAGGATGCGCGCGCGGTCGGCTTCCGCTTCGACGCCGTGCTCCGCTGCATTGCTGTTCGAGCCAACCGTGATGTAGAGCCGTTTGCCGTCGCGGCTCGCCAGAATATTTTTGGTCCAATGATGGTTGATCGGGCCGGCAGGCAGATCGGCGACCTTCACGCCCTGCGCGGCGATCCGTGTTTCGCCCGTGACGTAATCGAAGCGCAGCAACGCGTCGGTATCGGCGACATACAGCTGGTTGCCGATCAGCGCCATGCCGAACGGCGAATGCAGCTTGTCGATGAATACGCTTTGCGTTTCGGCGCTGCCGTCGCCGTCGGCGTCACGCAGCAGCACGATCCGGTCGGGGCTCGGCACGCCCGCGCCCGCGCGCTTCTGGAACTGCTTCGTGATCCAGCCGACGACGCCGCCGCCTTTGTCATGCGGCTGCGGCGTGTTGGTCTCGGCCACCAGCACGTCGCCGTTCGGTAGCGTGTAGAGCCAGCGCGGATGCTGGAGATTCGCGGCGAATGGCGTCACGGCGAAACCGGGCGGCGCGGTGGGATGCGTTCCGGCGGCACGCGGTTCGACAGGCGCGATGTGGACCGTCGGGACAAGCGACTTGTCGGGCGCGGGCAGGGTTGGCGATGGGCCGAAACTCGCTTCTTCGGGCGTATTGGATGACGCCGCACAGGCGGCAAGCGGAACGACGCAAATCGCGATCAGGATGGGGCGAACGCGCATGGAATCTCCAGCGTCAGCGCAGCGGGAACGGCGCAGGTGATAACTGCGCAGCAAATGTCTTGCCCGGTGCCGAGGATTCAACACGTGTGACGCGTGGAGACGGCGGCGCGGCGAGTGGAGTTCTCCACAGTTTCTGGTGACAAGCCTGTGAGTAACCTGGGCAAGACCGACGCAAGTCATTGACGCGATTCAGATTGCATCCGATGCATCCGCCTCGCGTCACTCGCGCACGCTTCCTCTGCGCGCGGATACGCCGCGAGGTTGTCCACAGTTTCCGTTCATAAGCCTGTGGGTATCCTGCGCAAGACTCACGCAACTCGTTGATGCCATTCAGATTGCATCCGATGCATCCGATGTCGCTCGCAACACGCCCCCGACGTTATCCACAGTTTTCGTTCATAACCCTGTGGACAACACCCGGACTCGCGGCTTATCCCCCTGACGCATCACGATTTTTCCTCACGACGCCCTCATGCAGCACATCCGCTACTGCTGTGCATGCACGCGCTCCCGCACGCCTTCCAGCCGCTCCCGCACGAACCGGACATGCTCGCGCAACACATAGAACCCGTCTGCATAAGCAAGCGGCATCCGCAGCGTATTCAGCGACGCCTCGATGCCGTCCAGTTCCGCAAGCAGCTTCGCGCGTTCTTCGTCCGAAGAGCTGCGCATCGCGTCGCGTTCGATCGCGATCAGCGCGCCGTAGTACCGGTAAATCCGCGAGCGCACACGCCAGGTGAACAGCGCAGGAATGAGCCGCAACGCGGGAATCAGCAGCACGGCGATCGGCAGCAGCAACACCAGCAAACGGTCGACCACCGTCGCGATCCAGAACGGCAGCGTCCGGTACAGAAAGCTCTTGCCCGATTTGTAGTAGCGCGTCGCATCCTCGCTGATGCGGAATTCGCGCGCGACGGAATTCGGAAACTGCCCTGCCTTCTGCAGCAGTCCCGCCGGCCCGTTCACTTCCTGCGCGGCTTCGATCAACAGATCGGATATCGCCGGATGCAGGTTCGAGCGCGCCACCAGTTCGACCGTCGGGCTGATCAGATGAAGCGGTTCGGGCGGAATGCGGCGCCTCAGATCGAGCAGACCTACAGGGAGATCGAGATTGTCGAGATACGGAAAGATCCGCGTATAGGCATCCGCTTCGTTGAAATTCATCACCGAGACGCCCGGAATAGTCAGCAGGCGCAGGATCATCGCGCGCGTGGTCGAGTCGCCGCTCAGCAGCGCGGCGTCGATCTGGTTGGTCACGAGCGCTTTGGCGGCGTCGAGCCCGTCGAGCGGCAAGAGTGTCGTATCGCCGCCCGGCACGATGCCGTTCGCCTCGAGCAGTTCGAGCGACAGCATCCGCGTGCCGCTGCCTTCGCGGCCAATCGCGACCCGCTTGCCTTCCAGATCCGACAACTGCGACAGCCCCTTGCCGCGGTACACGACGATCAGCGGCACATACGACACCGTGCCGAGCGACATCAGCGACGTCGTATCCCGGCCCGCCGAGACGCCGCCCTGCACGAGCGCGACATCCACCCGCTGCTTCGGGTCGAGCAGCCGGTCGAGATTCTGCACGGAGCCATCGGATTCCAGCACGTCGAGCTTCACGCCATTGCGCCCGAGGATCTTTCGATACTCCTGCGCGTACTGCATGAACGAGCTGTCGTGCGGGCCGGCGCTGATCGTGATCGAGCGCGGCGGCGCGGGGTCGACCAGCCATATGACGAGCCAGGCAAGCATCGCGAAGATCACCACGAACGGCAGAAACGACACGGCCAGATCGCGCCACACGGCATGGGTATGGTCGCGAACGACTCGCGGAAAATGCTGACGAACATTTTTCTTCATGGCCCGGCTCGCCTCCGAGATGCATCAGCGCCCATCGTAGCCGTCTCGCGCTGCTCTGTGGAGGACCTTCGCGCGCGCCCGCTTTTCATCCCCCTTGTCATGGGCCGTTGTCGGGCGATTCCGCCATCGACAACAAAATTGCCGCGAGCCCTTGCGCGATCGAAAGTGTGTCTCTATAATTCGCGCTCTTCGCTAGGCTCGTAGCTCAGCTGGTTAGAGCACCACCTTGACATGGTGGGGGTCGTTGGTTCGAGTCCAATCGAGCCTACCAACGAATATACGCAGTAAATGAAGGCGGCAAGCATCGTATGCTTGCCGCTTTTTTTTGCGTTCCACGCCAACAAAAAAGCCGAAGGACACGCTTGTCCTTCGGCTTCCGTTCACGGGGCATCGCACTCGCGCGCAAGGCCCCGATGCATCCGCAACGGCTTCAGCGCGACATCATGTTCATGCTGACGTTGTGCATCACCCACACCGTCCCGAACACCAGGAACATCGCGGCCAGCACCGTATAGGCGAGCGCAAGCGTGTTCCAGCGCTGCCCTGATGTCGACACGCTCATGTGCAGGAAGAACACCAGATGCACGACGATCTGCACGACGGCGAGCGCCGCCAGCGCGAACGGCGCCGATGCGGCGGGGAGCCAGCCTTGCAGCACGATGCCGAACGCAGCGGCCGTCAACACCACGGCCAGCACGAACCCGATCACATATCCGCCGATACCGCCGTGCCCCGCTTCGCCATGAAGCGCATGGGAATTCGAGTGAGCCATTTAGATCGCGCTCCCGAGGTAGACAAAAGTAAACACGCAAATCCACACGACATCGAGGAAGTGCCAGAAAAGACTCAGACAGGTCAGCCTTGTGATTTCACGCTGGGTCAGTTGCGGCGCGCGCGCCACCTGCACGGCGAGCACGGCCATCCAGATCAGCCCCGTCGCGACGTGCAGGCCGTGCGTGCCGACCAGCACGAAGAACGACGACAGGAACGCGCTGCGCGACGGGCCCGCGCCTTCCGCGAGCAGATGCGAGAACTCGCTCAGTTCGAGCTTCAGGAACACGAGGCCAAGCACGAACGTGACCGCGAGCCAGCCGAGCACGGCGCGCGAGTTCCGCCCGCGTGCGGCGACCATCGCGAAGCCGTACGTGATGCTGCTCAACAGCAGCGCAGCCGTTTCGACGGCGACGCCGGGAATGTCGAACAGATCCTTCCCGGTCGGCCCGGCGTTGAACTGATGCGCCATCACGGCGAACACCGCGAATAGCGATGCGAACAGCACGCAGTCGGTCATCAGGTACAGCCAGAAGCCGAACACCGAATGCGATTCGCCATGATGGCCGTGGCCATCGACCTCGTTCAGGGTTGCGGCGTGAACTTTTTGCAGCATCACTCGACCTCCGCGAGCGCCGGCGACACTTCCACATGCTTCGGAAGCGGCGTGCGGCCTTTGTTTTCGATTGTCCGCACCACGTCGGACGGGATGAAGTAACCGTCGTCGCGACCGAAGCTGCGGCCGATCACGGTTGCCGCAATCGCCACCAGCGAGACGATCGCGAGCCACCAGATGTGCCACACGGCAGCGAACCCGAACGCGAGGCTGAACACGCCGATGAAGAAGCCTGCGCTCGTGTTCGACGGCATGTGAATGTCCTGATACGCCGCCTGAATCCCGAGGCCCTTGCCCGTTTCCTTCATGTGCGCGAACGCATCCAGTTCCTCTACGACGGGAATCGTCGCGAAGTTATAGACGGGCGGCGGCGACGAGATCGACCATTCGAGTGTGCGGCCGCCCCACGGATCGCCCGTGACGTCGCGATACTCCGGCTTGTTGCGATTGATGATGCTGACCACCACCTGCACGACCTGGAACACGACGCCGACCGCGATCAGCGCGGCGCCGCATGCCGCGACGATCATCAACGGCTGCCAGGCGGGATTGTCGTAGTGATTCAGACGACGCGTCGCACCCATGAAACCGAGCACGTACAGCGGGGTGAACGCCACAAAGAAACCGACGAACCAGCACCAGAATGCGCTCTTGCCGAGCTTGTCGTTGAGCTTGAAGCCGAACACCTTCGGGAACCAGTAGCTGAACCCGGCCAGATAGCCGAACACCACACCGCCGATAATCGTGTTGTGGAAGTGCGCGACGAGGAACAGCGAGTTATGCAGCACGAAGTCCGCACCCGGGATCGCGAGCATCACGCCCGTCATGCCGCCGATCGTGAAGGTGACCATGAAGCCGATCGTCCACAGCACGGGCGCCGTGAATTCGAGGCGGCCGCGATAGATCGTGAAGAGCCAGTTGAAGATTTTCACGCCCGTCGGAATGGCGATGATCATCGTCGCGATACCGAAGAACGCATTGACGTCGGCGCCCGAGCCCATCGTGAAGAAGTGGTGCGCCCACACGAGGAACGCCAGCACCATGATTGCGCAGCTCGCGTACACCATCGTCTTGTAGCCGAACAGCGGCTTCTTCGCGAACGTCGAAATCACTTCCGAGTAGATACCGAACGCGGGCAGAACCAGGATGTAAACCTCCGGATGTCCCCAGGCCCAGATCAGGTTCAGATAGAGCATGGCGTTGCCGCCGGCTTCGTTCGTGAAGAAGTGCATGTCCGCGTAACGGTCGAGGCCGAGCAGCGCCAGCGCGATGGTCAGGATCGGGAACGTCGCCATGATCAGCACGTTCGAGCACAACGCCGTCCACGTGAACACGGGCATCTTCATCAGCGTCATGCCGGGCGCGCGCATCTTGACGATCGTCACGAAGAAGTTGATTGCCGTGATCAGCGTGCCGACACCCGAGAGTTCGAGCGCCCAGATGTAGTAATCGACGCCCACGCCCGGGCTGAACTGCAACTCGGACAGCGGCGGGTACGCGAGCCAGCCGACCTGTGCGAACTCGCCGATCACCAGCGAGATGTTCATCAGGATCGCGCTGATCGCCGTCATCCAGAACGACAGCGAATTCAGGAACGGGAACGCGACATCGCGCGCGCCGATCTGCAACGGCACGACAATATTGAAGAGCCCCACCATCAGCGCCATCGCCATGAAGAAGATCATGATGACGCCGTGCGCGGTGAAAATCTGGTCATAGTGATGCGGCGGCAGATAACCGGTCGCGCCGCCGCTCGCGAGCGCGAGTTGCAGGCGCATCATCGCGGCGTCGGCGAAACCGCGCAGCAGCATCAGCACAGCGACGACGATATACATCACGCCAATGCGCTTGTGATCGACGGACGTGAGCCATTCCGTCCACAACCAGCGCCATTTTTTCAGGCGCGTAACGAGCACGACGACGGCCAGCACGATCAGCCCCATCAGGGCGGCCGCGCCCATGATGATCGGCTGGTCGAACGGAATCGCCTCTAAAGTCAGATTGCCGAACATGGGTTACTCCTTCGAAGTGTTCGTGATGCAGTTGGCGTCACGGAAATCGACGACATGCCCGCTGTTGTATTTCGCGATGACGTTGCGGAACAGCTTCGGGTCGACCGCGGAGAAATAGCGCACCGGGTCTTTCTCGCTCGGCTTCGCCACCGCGTAGTACCCGTCCATGTCGAGCCGTTCCGGCGACGCCTTCACCTTCTGCACCCAGGCGTTGAAATCGGCGGCGCTCACGGCGAGCGTGCGGAACTTCATATCCGAGAAGCCCTTGCCGCTGAAATTCGCCGACACGCCTGCGTAGTCGCCCGGTTCATCTGCGACCAGATGCACACGCGTCTGCATGCCCGCCATCGCGTAAACCTGCGTGCCGAGTTGCGGGATGAAGAACGAGTTCATCACCGAATCCGACGTGATGTGGAAATTGACGGGCGTGCCGACGGGCATCGCCAGCTGGTTCACCGACGCGATGCCGAGATCGGGATAAATGAACAGCCACTTCCAGTCGAGCGCCACGACTTCGACGTCGATCGGCTTCACGCTGGATTCGAGCGGCTTGTACGGATCGAGCTCGTGCGTGGTCCGCCATGTCAGGATGCCGAGGTACAGGATGATCAGCGCAGGGATCGTCCACACCACGACTTCGATTGCAGTTGAGTGCGCCCACTTCGGCGCGTACACCGCGCTTTTGTTCGACGCGCGGTAGCGCCACGCAAAAAGCAACGTCAACAGAATGACAGGCACGACGACGAGCAGCATCGCCCACGTCGCTGTCGCGATCAGCGACTTCTCGGCGACGCCGACGCTGCCCTTCGGGTCGAGCACTTCAAGTTGACATCCCGTGAGAAACGCGGTCAGACCGATGCTGACCGGTAAGAGACAAGCTCTTAAGGTTTTTCTGGCTAACATGTTTGCCCAATAATCGTTGAACCACGCTGAACACGTGTGGGGTTTGCAAGGCAAAGCGCACAAGGTCCTATGTGCCCCGCGATTCTATGGACGCACGGCGTTTGAAATCCTGATCCGCGTCAAGGACGCGGCACGAAGGACGGTGATAGATGTGCGACCGGATGTCACACGGTCTGGAACTGGCGGGTGCTTTAGTTTTTCTTCTGTCCGCACGCTCGCCGTTGCTGCAAGGAAGCTGTCAGGCGAGTCTGTCGACGAGCCGCCCGATCGCCGAATGGATGCGGGCGGCTAATGTGAATTACGCTTGCTCCGCCTGTTCGCTGTCGCCTGCGCCGTCTTGCGTCTTGCGCTCGATCAGTGCCTCGAGCGCGCCAGCGCCCTTGAAGCCAGCGACTGCCGCCATGCCCTTCGTCAACAACGACGCATTCGGGTCCGCCTTCTCCAGTGCTTCGACGGCTGCAGCCGCGCCGGCTATCTCGCCCAGTGTGCCGGGAATGCTCATGTCGGCTCCTTAGCTCGCCAGGTCGGCGGGCAGCTTGCCGCCATTCGCGGCGAGCGCCGTCATCAGCTGCTTGTGCAGCCAGATGTTCATCGAAGCCGAATCGTTCGTGTCGCCGCCGTACTTCAATTCACCCGCCAGTTGCCTGCGATGCTCCAGGCTGCTGTCGACGTCGAGCAGCTTCATCAGATCGACGATCGAACGACGCCAGTCGAGTTTTTGCGGGTTCGCCGCCGCCAGCTGGTCCATCACGGCCGCGACGTCGACGTCCGCCAGCGCCGTCGAGACAGGCGCGACGGGCGCGCCAGCCGATGCGTCCGCAGGAGCCGGGGCGATGGGTTCGGCGGGCAGGGGCTCAGCCGGTTTGGCCTTGCCGAAAATCTTGCTGACGATGCTTCCGAAGATGCTCATGTTGCGGGTCCTTCCTTTTCAAGTGGATAACGAGAGACTGCACAACGCCGTCCGCCTTCAGGTGCCTGAACTCGCGGGCGACGCTGTTTCCGACCAACGCCATTTGATCCGAACTGTCGACCTTTGCGTGCTGTCGGACGCAAGTTTTCACGTTTGTTCTCACTTCGGTGCGTCCGCGCGACAACTCCGTGTCAAATTTTGAAAAACTTTGCATGCCTTATCAACGTTCCGCTCTATTTGATGAAAAATCCCGGTCTGACTCGGTTTTTCCTTTTCTCCAACAAGGCCATCAAGATCATGAAAAAACTGTTGACCGTCGCAGCCTGCGCCCTCTCCCTGTCGATGCTCGCCGCGTGCGGCGGGCTCGACCGCAACAAGGAAGAGGCGCTGAACCAGCAAGCCGGGATCGAAGTAACGCAGACCAAGGAAGGCGTGCAGGTTCGTCTGCCTGAGAAGGTCCTGTTCAACTTCAACGAATCGAGCTTGCGTCCTGACGCGGGCCCCGCTATTGCCCGCGTGGTGGTCGTGCTGAGCCGCACGCAAAAGCCAATGATCGTCGAAGGCCATACGGATAACGTCGGTACGCGTGAATACAACCAGCAGTTGTCCGAAGCGCGCGCGAAATCGGTTGCGAATGAACTGGAGCGCCGCGGTATCAGCGCGTCGCGCATCACACTGGTCGGCTACGCGTTCGATCGCCCCGTGGCGGACAACGACACGCCCGAAGGCCGTGCGCGAAACCGGCGTACCGAGATTGTCGTCAAGGGCGAATCCCTCGAAGCCGTGATGGGCAAGTAACCGTTCGTCGTACTGGGTCAGGTGTCGTTCGACGGCGCCTGACTGCCGCGGGATCGGCGTTGCGCGCATGTAGAGATTTGTCAAAACGCCGCCGTGGCTGTTGCATGCGGTCAACCCGAACTTTTTGAGACCGTTAGACCTGCTTCTTTTGCTAACTCATGGTCTGTCGTGTCAACCGTTCGTCTTTTTGGATTACTAGGAATTTTCGGATTATTTGCCGGTTGCGCGCAGATGCCGTCCGAGCATCAGGCTTCGAGCACGACAGGCATCGTGTCGACGCCCATCGCACCCGTCGACGCCGACAGCGTGTCGGATAACGCCCCGGCCCAAGCTCAGATCGTCGCGCTGCGGCCAGCCCGCGACGCGCTGCAAACGGGCCAAGCATCATGGTATGCGCGCAAGTTCGAAGGGCGCCGCACCGCCAATGGCGAACGTTACAACGGCCAAGCGTTGACGGCTGCGCATCGTACGTTGCCGTTCGGCACTTATGTGCGCGTGACGTCGCTGTCCACTGCGAAGACGGTGGTAGTTCGCATCAACGATCGCGGCCCGTTCGTGAAGGGACGCGTCATCGACTTGTCCTATGCGGCGGCGAGTGCACTCGGCCTGACGCGAGCACCGTCGATGAACGTGCAGATCGAACGCGTCGAAAAGCAGGCAGACACGCGAACGGCATCCGGTGGATCGGAATCTTGAACCGGGAGACGGCGATAGCTCATGCACACGCGTCGAGAAGGAAGAAAACCGGCGTAGTCGCGCGGCATATCGCAATGGCCACGTGCATCGTCGTCTGGTGTGCTTCCGACGCTTTCTCCGCACAACTCAAGCCCGATACGCTCCTGGCAGAGAGCGCAGCGCACCGCCCGGCGACGCAGACGCTCAAAAAGCCCAAAGCGGCCCAAAAGGCGTCAAAGCCCTCGCACAAAACCCGCCGTAGAGCGAAAGCGGCTCACCGCCCAGACGTGTTTTACCGCTGGTCCGACGAACAGTTGATGTTGGGCGGCGTCAGCCCATCTCAAATCGGCAAACGCGACGTGGCCGCAAACGGTAAGCAGACAAGCAAAGGCGCGGCCTCAGCAAGATAGACGCCGCGCCCGTCACCCGGTCTCAAATAGAACCGCCGCCGTACCTCACGACATCAAGCAGCGCCTTCTTCCTGTCCTGATAGTGATATAGGCTGATCGCGCCTTCCTTCATGTCGCCATGCGCGTCGAAAGCGATATGTCCGATCACGCCGTTGTAGTCGGACGTCGGCATCGCGGCAAGCACCTTCGCGGCGTCAGTGGTGTTGGCCCGCTTCATTGCATCGACGACCAGATACACAGCGTCGTAGGCGAACGGAGCGTTGAAGAGAATCGGACCGTTGAAACGCGCCTCGAAGCGCTTTTCGAACTCGGCACCCTGCGGCATTCGCGATACCGCAAGACTTGCTTCGGAACAAACGAGATTGCTCACGGCGTCGCCCGCAAGCTCCGCTACTTTTTCCGTGCACGCTCCGTCGCCGCTCAGAACTTTCGCGCTCAAGCCAAGCGCCGCCGCTTGACGAATGAACGGGCCGACCGTCGAATCCATCCCCCCGAACATGATGACATCCGGATGCGCGCTCTTGATGGAGGTGAGAATGGCGCGGAAGTCGGTGGACTTGTCGGTCGTGGCCTCGCGCGCGACGACGCGCCCGCCGCCCGCCTGCGCCGCCTTCGCGAACTCGTCGGCGAGGCCTTTGCCGTAGGCGGTTGCATCGTCGACGACGGCAATGGTCCTGGCGTTCAACGACTTGAGCGCATAACCGCCGAGCGCGGGCCCTTGCTGCGCATCCGTCGCGACCACGCGATACGCGCTTCTGTAACCCTGTTTTGTGTACTCGGGATTGGTCGACGACGGCGAAATCTCCGCGATGTTCGCCTCGTTATAGATGCGCGACGCGGGAATCGACACGCCCGAGTTCAGGTGGCCGATCACCGCGACGACATGCTCGTCGACGAACTTCTGCGCGATCTGCGTGCCCGTCTTTGGATCGGCCGCGTCGTCTTCGCCGTCGAGTTCGAGACGCACCTTCTGCCCGGCGATCACGAGTCCCGTCTCGTTGATTTCCTCCACGGCGAGCCGCGCGCCGTTCTCGTTGTCCTTGCCGAGATGGCTGCTGCCGCCCGTGAGCGGCCCCGCGTGACCGATCGTCACCACCTGCTCCGCGGCACCGCCGTTGCGTTGCGCGGCCTCGTGCGATGGCGGCTCTTTCTTGCCACACCCCATCAGCGCCAAGCTGGTCAGCGAGACACCGACCACGGTCAGTTTTGCCAGATTGTTCACGGCTTTCTCCTCCATGATTGTTTGAGCTTCAATCCACCGTCATTCGATTCGCATTCCGAATGGATAGTCAAAAACGGTAGCACAGAGGAAACGTCTGGATTGTAAAGATTGGTCAAGCGAATTTGACGATTTGCGGCACTTTCCTTGACACACTTTGACGCGTCACACGGGCATTCCAATGGACAATCCCATGCGCGCGAAGCGCATTGAACTCACCAATCAACCGGAATCAAAACAACCATGAACAGAATTTCTGCCGCTGTGCTCGTTTCGCTGCTGGCCGTTGCAGGCGTCGCCTCGGCGCAAACTTCCAGCGACGGCATCGTGACGACCCACGACAGCAACGTCGCCGCCCAGATCGAGCAGCACGCTCGCGACATCCAGGCGCGGCCCGATACCCAGCACAACGTCGACGCTCCTGCCGAAAAGACTGCGCAGAAATCCGCGCACCAGCATCACGGCCACGGGAAGACGGCAAAATCGAAGCAGGCGCATACGCCCGCCGCCAGCCAGTAAGGGCGGCGCACAACGACAAACGGGCTAGCCGAAGCTAGCCCGTTTGCTTTTGCAGCGAACCCAACACCCGTCGATCAGGCCTCGGCCAGTTCCGCTGCCTGCGCGTCTTCGAGATCTTCGACGCTGGTGCGGATCAGATGATCGAACGCGGCCAGCGATGCCTTCGCGCCCTCGCCCACGGCGATCACGATCTGCTTGAACGGCACCGTGGTCACGTCGCCAGCGGCGAACACGCCCGGCACCGACGTCGCGCCCTTCGCATCGACGACGATCTCGCCGTGCTTCGACAGCTCGACCGTGCCCTTCAGCCATTCGGTGTTCGGCACCAGGCCGATCTGCACGAACACGCCTTCGAGCTCGACATGCTTCGACTCGCCCGACGCACGGTCCGTGTAGGTCAGACCGTTGACCTTCTTGCCGTCGCCCGTGATTTCCGTCGTCTGCGCCTGGGTGATGACCGTCACGTTAGCGAGGCTGCGCAGCTTGCGTTGCAGCACTTCGTCGGCGCGCAGTTGTGCGCCGAATTCGATCAGCGTCACGTGGCTCACGACACCCGCCAGATCGATCGCCGCTTCGACGCCCGAATTGCCGCCGCCGACCACCGCGACGCGCTTGCCCTTGAACAACGGGCCGTCGCAGTGCGGGCAGTACGCCACGCCATGGTTGCGGTACTCGCGCTCGCCCGGCACGTTGATCTCGCGCCAGCGCGCGCCCGTCGCCAGCACGATCGTCTTCGCCTTCAGCACTGCGCCGCTCGCGAGGCGCACTTCGTTGATCTTGCCGGGAATCAGCGCTTCCGCGCGCTGCACGTCCATCACATCGACTTCGTAGCTCTTCACGTGCTGCTCGAGCGCCGTGGCGAACTTCGGCCCTTCCGTTTCCTGCACGGAGACGAAGTTTTCGATTGCGAGCGTGTCGAGCACCTGGCCGCCGAAGCGTTCCGCGACCACACCCGTGGCAATCCCCTTGCGCGCCGAGTAGATCGCAGCCGCCGCGCCAGCAGGACCGCCGCCGACGATCAGCACGTCGAACACCGGCTTCTTCTCCAGTTCCTTCGCGGCGCGCGCACCGGCGTTGGTGTCGAGCTTCGCGAGGATTTCCTTCACGCCGCTGCGGCCCTGGCCGAACACTTCACCGTTCAGGAACATGGTCGGCACAGCCATGATCTGGCGTGACTCGACTTCGTTCTGGAACAGCGCGCCGTCGATCGCCACGTGCTGGATGCGCGGGTTGATCAGCGCCATGATGTTGAGCGCCTGCACGACTTCCGGGCAGTTCTGGCACGACAGCGAGAAATACGTCTCGAACGCGTAATCGCCGTCCAGTTCGCGGATCTGCTGGATCACGGCGTGGTCGAGCTTGATCGGGTGGCCGCCCGTTTGCAGCAGCGCCAGCACCAGCGACGTGAACTCATGACCCATCGGAATGCCTGCGAAGCGGATGCCCGCGGCCTTGCCCGGCTCGCCGATCGAAAAGGACGGCTTGCGCTCGTCGTCGCCGCGGCGCTCGATCACGCTGACGCGCTCCGACAGCGTCGCGATGTCGTTGAGCAGCGCGAGCATTTCCTGCGACTTCGCGCTGTCGTCGACAGAGGCGACGATCTCGATGGGACGGCTGACTTTCTCGAGGTAGGCTTTGAGTTGGGTCTTCAGATTCGCGTCGAGCATGATTTTTCGAGTCCGTGGCGAGATGGAGATGAGAGGTTCGATTCGCGCCATGCGTTACGACGAACGCGGCGCGTAAGGCAGTTCGCAAGGCTTGTGACCTTGCGGACTGCCTCACAACGGCGCCGCGCGAGGCGGCGCCGCTCAAGGCAGGGTTTGCAGCGGGTAGCGTGTGGCTTCTAGCGAGCCTGCGACTTAGATCTTGCCGATCAGGTCCAGCGACGGCGTCAGCGTTTCTGCGCCCGGCGTCCACTTGGCGGGGCAAACTTCACCCGGGTGTGCCGCGATGTATTGCGCAGCCTGCACCTTGCGCAGCAGTTCGCCAGCGTCACGGCCGATGCCGTTGTCGTGGATTTCGCACAGCTTGATCTCGCCTTCCGGGTTGATCACGAACGTGCCGCGCAGCGCCAGACCTTCTTCTTCGATCAGAACGTCGAAGTTGCGCGAGATTGCCAGCGTCGGATCGGCGATCATCGGGTACTTGATCTTTTCGATCGTGTCCGACGTGTCGTGCCATGCCTTGTGCGTGAAGTGCGTATCCGTCGACACGCTGTAGATTTCGACGCCGAGTTTCTTGAATTCGTCGTAACGGTCGGCCAGATCGCCCAATTCGGTCGGGCACACGAACGTGAAGTCGGCCGGATAGAACACGACGACGGACCATTTGCCCTTGAAGCTTTCGTCGGTGACGGTCACGAAATCGCCATTGTGGTATGCGGTGGCCTTGAACGGTTTGACCTGGCTGTTGATGATCGGCATCTGATGCGTCCTCTTCGGTTGAGTGGGTTTGGGTACTGCAATGGGATGGATTATGAAGAAGTCGCAGAATTTGATAAATTTGATTGTTGCGATGCACCCTATTTAAATTTCCTATCGACAGGCCAAAATCCTTATCAGACAAGGGAAAGCGCCCCAGGCGAGGCAATTCGCGCGCGGGTAGAATTGCCGAAAAAAGTGTCGGCCAGAGCGTTTTCAGCAGAGGTTTTCGTTTGAGTGAGCTTCAACAAGGGTTTCTTCTCACCCGTCATTGGCGCGATACGGCTGCCGGAACGGAGGTCGAGTTCTGGCTCGCGACCGACGGCGGTCCGCGCCATATCCGCCTGCGCCCGCAGCCCAACGTCGCGTTCATCCCCGCCGCGCACCGCGAGCGCGCGCAAGACATGCTGGTCCGGGAGAAGAACGCCCAGTCGCGCGGCGCCGAACTGCGCCCGCTCGATTTGTGCGACTTTCAGCATCGGCCGGTGCTGGGACTGTACTGCCCGCAATATCGGCAGCTGACCGCGCTCGACAAGCGGCTGAAGCAAGGCGGCGTCGACGTCTACGAAGCCGATGTCTTCCCGCCCGAGCGCTACATGATGGAGCGCTTCATCACTGCGCCCGTGCTGTTCGGCGGCGAAGCGAATCCTGACGGTCATGGCCCGTTGCTGAACGCCGACATGAAGCCCGCGAGCGGTTACCGTCCGAAGCTCAAGCTGGTGTCGCTCGATATCGAAACCAGCGCGCACGCCGAGTTGTATTCGATCGCGCTGGAAGGCTGCGGGCAGCGTCAGGTGTACATGCTCGGACCGCAAAACGGCGACGCGGCGGACCTCGACTTCGCGCTCGAGTATTGCGACACGCGGGCGCAGCTGATCGAGCGGCTGATCGGCTGGCTGGAGGCGCACGATCCCGACGCGATCATCGGCTGGAATGTCGTGCAGTTCGACCTGAAAGTGCTGCATGAGACCGCGCAGCAGTGCGGCGTGCCGCTGCGCATCGGGCGCGGCGGCGCGGTGATGGAGTGGCGCGAGCATGGCCTGAAGCAGAACCATTTCTTCGCGGGCGCGGCGGGGCGGCTGATCATCGACGGAATCGAGGCGCTGCGCTCGGCCACGTGGAGCTTTCCGTCGTTTAGCCTCGAATACGTCGCGCAGGCGGTGCTGGGCGAAGGCAAGTCGATCGACAACCCGTATCAGCGGATGGACGAGATCCAGCGCCGCTTCGACGAGGACAAGCCTGCGCTCGCCCGCTACAACCTGAAAGACTGCGAGCTCGTCACGCGCATCTTCGGCAAGACGGACCTGCTGTCGTTCCTGCTCGAACGCGCGACCGTTACGGGACTGCCTGCCGACCGCAGCGGCGGATCGGTGGCGGCGTTCACGCATCTATATATGCCGCGCATGCATCGGCTCGGCTACGTCGCGCCGAATCTGGGCGACGTAGCGGGCGCGGCCAGTCCTGGCGGCTTCGTGATGGACTCGAAGCCCGGTCTCTACGATTCCGTGCTGGTGCTCGACTACAAGAGCCTGTACCCGTCGATCATCCGTACGTTTCTGATCGATCCCGTCGGACTGGTCGATGGCGTGCGTCATCCCGACGACGCGCATTCCGTGCCCGGTTTCCTTGGCGCGCGCTTTTCGCGCGCGCGCCATTGCCTGCCGTCGATCGTCGCGCAGGTGTGGGAGGGGCGCGAAGCCGCGAAGCGCGAGCAGAACAAGCCGTTATCGCAGGCGCTGAAGATCATCATGAACGCGTTCTATGGCGTGCTTGGCTCGACGGGCTGCCGGTTCTTCGATCCGCGCCTGGCGTCGTCGATCACGATGCGCGGCCACGAGATCATGCACCGCACGCGTGAGCTGATCGAAGCGCGCGGGTATGCGGTGATCTACGGCGACACCGATTCGACGTTTGTGTGGCTGCGCCACGCGCATGACGAGGAAGACGCGGCGCGCATCGGACGAGAGCTGGTGAGCGGAATCAATGCCTGGTGGCGTGAGCATTTGCGCGAGCGTTTCGGGCTGGAGAGCGCGCTGGAACTGCAATTCGAGCGGCATTACAAGCGCTTTTTCATGCCGACCGTGCGCGGCGCTGAGGAAGGCAGCAAGAAGCGTTATGCGGGCTTGACCGTGCTTGCCGACGGCAGTGAAGAAGTCGTCTACAAAGGTCTCGAAACGGTGCGCACCGATTGGACACCGCTCGCGCAACGCTTTCAGCAGGAACTGTATCTGCGGATTTTCAAGCAGCAGCCGTATCGGGATTATGTGCGTGATTATGTGCGGCGCACGCTGGCGGGTGAGTTCGATGAACTGCTCGTGTATCGCAAGCGGCTGCGCCGGCCGTTGTCCGACTATGAGCGCAATGTGCCGCCGCATGTGCGTGCTGCGCGTTCCGCTGATGAGTTCAACCGGCAGCGCGGTCGGCCGCTGCAATATCAGAATGGCGGATGGATCAGTTATGTGATGACGGGCAGCGGGCCCGAGCCGCTTGAAACGCTGCGGTCGGATATTGACTATGGGCATTATCTGACGCGGCAGCTGCAGCCTGTGGCGGATGCGATTTTGCCTTTGCTGAAGGATGATTTTGTTACCCTGGCTTCGGGGCAGAAGCAGTTGTTCTGAGGTTTTGTTGTGTCTGCGACGCTGGGTGGTTTGGTTTTTTGATGGCGTTCCGCGATTTGGTATCGGGGGTTATGCGGCGCGGTTCGTGGGTTTTGATCTTTTTGTTGGTATCCGCGTTGCGTTGGCTTGCTTCACGCGTCGCCATTCGGTGTTTTTGGCCTTTGCGCTGGCATCCGCGAATTGTTAGCTCGCTTCACGCGTCGCCCCCGTGCGTTTGCTTTTGCGCTGGCATCCGCGTTGCGTTAGCGTGCTTCAGGCGTCGCCCCTGTGCGGGGCGGCACCTACTTTTCTTTG
>NZ_JAGUUD010000102.1:0-29552 GCF_020177535.1 Paraburkholderia sp. XV
GCTTTCTTTTGCCTACTTTTCTTTGCGGCGGCAAAGAAAAGTAGGTGCCGCCCCGTACAGGGGCGACGCCTGAAGCACGCTAACGAATCGCGGATGCCAGCGCAAGCGCAAAGTAAAGCAAAGCAAACCACATCGAAAGCCTGCGAACAGCAAAACCAAACGCCGCCGCAGGCAATAAACCGTTACTTGATCCGCTTAGCCAACTCAGCAGCCTTACCGACATAAGACCCAGGCGTCATGGCAAGCAGACGCTCCTTAGCATCGGCGGGAATGGCAAGACCATTAATAAAAGTCTGCAACGCATCCCGCGTGATGCCCTTCCCTCGCGTCAACTCCTTCAACTGCTCATACGGATTCTCGATACCATACCGCCGCATAACAGTCTGCACAGGCTCAGCCAGCACTTCCCAGGTCGCATCGAGATCATCGTTCAGCCGCTGCGGGTTCACCTCAAGCTTATCCAACCCACGATTCAGCGCGTCATAAGCCAGCAACGCATACCCAAACGCAACACCAATATTGCGCAGCACCGTCGAATCGGTCAGATCCCGCTGCCAACGCGAAACCGGCAGCTTATCTGCCAGATGCCGCAGCGTGGCATTCGCCAGCCCGAGGTTCCCTTCCGAGTTTTCGAAATCGATCGGATTGACCTTGTGCGGCATCGTCGACGAGCCGATTTCACCCGCCTTCGTCCTCTGCTTGAAATAGCCAAGCGAGATATAACCCCACACATCGCGGTCGAGGTCGAGCAGGATCGTGTTCGCACGCGCCACGGCATCGAACAGTTCAGCCATGTAATCGTGCGGCTCGATCTGGATTGTGTACGGGTTGAACGTCAGGTTCAGACGCTGTTCGACGACTTCCTTCGAAAACGCTTCCCAGTCGAACTCCGGATACGCAGACAGATGCGCATTGAAGTTGCCGACCGCGCCGTTCATCTTGCCGAGCAGTTCGACCTTCGCGATCCGGTCGATCGCACGCGACAGACGCGCGGCAACGTTCGCCATTTCCTTGCCGAGCGTGGTCGGGCTGGCGGGCTGGCCGTGCGTGCGCGAGAGCATCGGCTGATCGGCCTGCGCATGCGCCAGCGCGACGAGGCGTTGATGCACGGCGCGCAGCGCCGGCAGGATCACGTGTTCGCGCGCGCCGGCGAGCATCAGGCCGTGCGACGTGTTGTTGATGTCTTCCGACGTGCACGCGAAGTGGATGAACTCGCTCGCGCGTTCTAGTTCCGGCTGACCCTTCACCGATTCCTTCAGCCAGTACTCGACAGCCTTCACGTCGTGATTCGTCACGCGCTCGATGTCCTTGATGCGCGCGGCGTCATGCGCGGTGAAGCGTTCGACGAGTTGCAGCAGGAATCGCTCCGACGCTTCCGAGAAGCGCGGCACTTCCGCGAAACCGGCATGCGACAACGCGATCAGCCAGTGAATTTCCACCTTCACGCGATGGCGCATGAACGCGGCTTCCGAAAGCCAGTCGCGCAGGGCTTCGGTTTTCGATGCGTAACGGCCGTCGAGCGGGGACAGGGCGGTCAGCGCGAAGAGAGTGTCGGGGCGGGTGTCGGACATGATGGGAGGGGCAGAAACCGTGAAGAGTCGGTGACAGATACAAGCGGGGAGAACCGCGAATTTTACCACTTTAGGACATCAGCCCCGGCGCACGGCCCGGCGCCGCTAGAATGCAGGCTTTCCGTTACTGGTGGAGCGCTGGTCCGTATGGAACTGAAATGGCTCGAAGACTTCGTGTCGCTGGCGGAAACGCGCAGTTTCAGCCGCTCGGCGGAATTGCGGCACGTCACGCAGCCCGCGTTTTCGCGGCGCATCCAGGCCCTTGAAGCGTGGCTCGGCACGGAATTGATCGACCGTTCGGTTTACCCGACGCGCCTCACGGCAGCGGGCCAGGTCTTCTACGAGCAGGCGCTCGCGATGCTGTCGCAGTTCCACGAGGCGCGCACGCTGTTGCGCGGCCATACGGCGACGCCCGCCGCGACGATCGAATTCGCGGTGCCGCATACGCTGTCGCTCACGTACTTCCCGCGCTGGCTGCAGCGCATCGAGGCGCAGCTCGGCCCGATCCATACGCGGCTGCGCGCGCTGAACGTGCACGACGCGGTGTTGTCACTGGTCGAAGGCGGTTGCGATCTGGTGATGGGCTATCACCATCCGAGCCACCCGGTCGCGCTCGACCCCGCGCGCTACGACATGCTGACGCTCGGCATCGAAGCGATCAGCCCGTTTTCCGCGCCCGGCAAGGGCGGCCGACCGCGCTACACGTTGCCCGGCACGTCGGACGCGCCGACGCCGTATCTCTCGTACACGCCGAATGCCTATCTGGGGCGCATGACAGAGGTGATCTTTGCGACGGCGCCCGGCCGCCTCTACCTCGATCGCGTGTATGAAACGGACATGGCCGAAGGACTGAAGGCGATGGCGCTCGCCGGACACGGCGTCGCGTTCCTGCCGCACAGCGCCGTCGAAGACGCCGTCGCCGATGGCCGTCTGATCCGGCTCGACCGCGCGTCGCGCGGCGTCGCGCAAGGTCAGCTCACCCTGACGATGGAAATCCGCCTCTACCGCGACAAACTCGCCGCGCAGACCGACGACGCGCGCCAGCAACTCGTGCGCGCGTTGTGGGACGTCGTGAGTACGGAACTCGCGCAAGCGTCGAAGTAGTCGCCGGCGAACAAGAGTGCATTGCAGGACGCGCAAATAACGGCTTTGCGACACGCATTTGCGCTTTCCCCAGCGTTATGCAAGAAAAACATAATGGGATGACCAAACGGCATTGGACCCCTTCAGCGCTTTTTTTCGACAATGGCGTCACCCGATAAAAACGCTGGAGCGTTCATGTCTACCGCGGCAAATCTGCAGTCCATCCCGTCCTACCTTCATGCCGACGATCTCGGCCCCTGGGGCAACTACCTCCGTCAGGTCGATCGCGTCGCGCCGTATCTCGGCCCGTTGTCGCGCTGGCTGGAAACGCTCAAGCGGCCGAAGCGCATTCTCGTCGTCGACGTGCCCATCGAACTCGATAACGGCACCGTCGCGCACTTCGAAGGCTATCGCGTGCAGCACAACGTGTCGCGCGGTCCGGGCAAGGGCGGCGTGCGTTATCACCAGGACGTGACGTTGTCGGAAGTGATGGCGCTGTCGGCATGGATGTCGGTGAAGAACGCGGCCGTGAACGTGCCGTACGGCGGTGCGAAGGGCGGTATCCGCGTCGATCCGCGCAAGCTCTCGCGTGGTGAGCTGGAGCGCATGACGCGCCGCTACACCAGCGAAATCGGCATCATCATCGGACCGAACACCGACATCCCCGCGCCGGACGTGAACACCAATGAGCAGATCATGGCGTGGATGATGGACACGTACTCGATGAACCAGGGCCAAACGGCCACGGGTGTCGTGACGGGCAAGCCGATCACGCTCGGCGGCTCCCTCGGCCGTCGTGAAGCGACAGGCCGCGGCGTGTTCGTCGTCGGTTGCGAAGCGGCGCGGCGCATCGGCATGGATATCGAAGGCGCGCGCATCGCCGTGCAGGGCTTCGGCAACGTCGGCGGCATCGCGGCGCGTCTGTATCAGGAAGCAGGCGCGAAGGTCGTCGCCGTGCAGGATCACACGGGCACGCTGTACAAGGCATCGGGCATCGACGCCGTTGCGCTGCTCGAGCACGTCGCGAAGCACGGCGGCGTAGGCGGTTACGCCGAAGCCGACACGATCGCGAACGAAGACTTCTGGACGGTCGAATCGGACATCCTGATCCCGGCTGCGCTGGAAAACCAGATCACCGACAAGAACGCGGGCAAAATTCGTACGAAGATCGTCGTGGAAGGCGCGAACGGTCCGACCACAACGGCCGCCGACGACATCCTGCACGACAAGGGCATCCTCGTGATCCCCGACGTCGTCGCGAATGCGGGCGGGGTGACGGTGTCGTACTTCGAATGGGTGCAGGATTTCTCGAGCTTCTTCTGGACGGAAGACGAGATCAACGAGCGCCTCGAACGCGTGATGCGCGAAGCGTTCGCGGCCGTGTGGCAGGTGGCGAGCGAGCAGAAGGTGTCGGTGCGCACGGCGGCGTTCATCGTTGCTTGCAAACGCATCCTTCAGGCGCGCGAAATGCGCGGTCTGTATCCCTGATACAGCGCGGCCGTCGGGCAGTACACGGCCGCAGACATGACGGACCTGGCGCCCGGCCGGCAGGCGGGCGCCACGCAACAACGCTTCACGAGCGCGAATCGACGGACTCGCGCAAAATACCGGGCGGACGGCATCTTCGGGTGCCGTCCGCTTTTGTGCAGTTGAAGTTGCACCCGAACCGGCAAAAACGACGCATCCGATCACGTTTGCATCGCTCCGGTGAAGGCGCTGTAAGCCAATACTGGCGCCGCACCGCGCAAATTGGTGGCTTTATGCAACACTGCGCGCGGAACATGGTTAACAACCATACTTTCAGAATAATTACTGAGATACACTGGCGCCGGTTCTTGCCAAGGAGATCACAAATGAAGGTTAAAAAAGCTGCGCTGCTTCTCGCGACTCTGGGATTGTTCACGGTAGGCGCGCAAGCGCAGGACGCCGGCACGCTGAAGAAGATCAAGGACACGGGCGTTATTTCGCTGGGCCACCGCGAATCGTCGATTCCGTTTTCGTACTACGACGACAAGCAGAACGTGGTCGGCTACTCGCAGGAATTCGCGCTGAAGGTCGTGGATGCCGTCAAGCAGAAGCTGAACATGCCGGACCTGAAGGTCAAGCTGACGCCGATCACGTCGCAAAACCGTATTCCGCTGGTGCAGAACGGCACCGTCGACCTCGAATGCGGCTCGACCACGAACAATGCTGAACGTCAGCAACAGGTCGCGTTCTCGAACACCATTTTCGTGATCGGCACGCGCCTGATGACGAAGAAAGATTCCGGCGTCAAGGACTGGGCGGACCTGAAGGGCAAGACCGTCGTCACGACGGCTGGCACCACGTCCGAGCGCCTGCTTCGCAAGATGAACCAGGACAAGAACATGGGCATGAACATCATCAGCGCGAAGGACCACGGCGAGTCGTTCCTGACGCTGTCGACGGGCCGCGCTGCCGCGTTCATGATGGACGACGCACTGCTCGCCGGCGAGCGCGCCAAGTCGAACACGCCGAACGATTTCATCATCGTCGGCGCGCCGCAATCGCATGAAGCTTACGGCTGCATGCTGCGCAAGAACGATCCGGAGTTCAAGAAGGTCGTCGACGACGCGATCGCCAAGGTCGAAACGTCGGGCGAAGCGGACAAGATCTACAAGAAGTGGTTCGAATCGCCGATCCCGCCGAAGGGCCTCAACCTGGCCTTCCCGGAAAGCGACGATATCAAGGCGCTGTACAAGGCGCCGAACGACAAGGCAATCGACTAACCCTCGAACAACCGTTAGCTGAACAGTCAACGTGTTGAACAGAACGGAAGGGGCAAGCGCTTCTTCCGTTTCTTTTTGTTGGAGTCTTCGTCATGTCATACCACTGGAACTGGGGCATTCTGCTGAGTCCGGTTTCCACCGGCGAGCCGACCACCTATCTCGGCTGGCTGCTGTCCGGTCTCTGGGTGACGGTCACCGTTTCGCTGTGCGCGTGGGTGATCGCGCTGATCGTCGGGTCGTTCTTCGGCGTGCTGCGCACGGTCCAGAACCCGCGCCTCGCGGCGATCGGCACCGTCTACGTCGCCATCTTCCGTAACATTCCGCTGATCGTTCAGTTCTTCATCTGGTATCTGGTGATACCCGAGCTGCTGCCCGTTTCGATCGGTACATGGTTCAAGCAGCTGCCGCCTGGCGCGCAGTTCTTCTCGTCGTCGATCATCTGTCTCGGGCTGTTCACCGCCGCGCGTGTGTGCGAGCAGGTCCGCTCGGGCATCAACGCGCTGCCGCGCGGCCAGCGCGGCGCGGGCTTTGCGCTCGGCTTCACGCAATGGCAGACGTATCGTTACGTGCTCTTGCCCGTCGCGTACCGGATCATCGTGCCGCCGCTCACGTCGGAGTTCCTGAACATCTTCAAGAACTCTGCCGTTGCATCGACCATCGGTCTGCTGGATCTGTCCGCTCAGGCGCGCCAGCTCGTCGACTACACGGCGCAGACCTATGAGTCGTTCATCGCCGTCACGGTCGCGTACCTGCTCATCAACCTGATCGTGATGACGCTGATGCGCATCGTCGAAGCCAAGAGCCGGTTGCCTGGCTATATCGGAGGCAAGTGATGCATCATTTCGACTGGAGCGGTATTCCGGGCGCACTGCCGACGCTGTGGACGGGCGCCGTCGTCACGTTCAAGATCACGATTCTCGCGATCGTGGTCGGCATCGTGTGGGGCACGGTGCTCGCGATCATGCGGCTGTCGTCGTTCAAGCCGTTCGAGTGGTTCGCGAAGATCTACGTGACGCTTTTCCGCTCGATCCCCCTCGTGATGGTTCTGCTGTGGTTCTTCCTGATCGTGCCGCAGTTGCTGCAGAACGTGCTGGGCCTTTCCGCCGACATCGACATCCGGCTCGCGTCGGCGATGGTCGCGTTCTCGCTGTTCGAAGCTGCGTACTACTCGGAAATCATCCGCGCGGGCATTCAGGCGGTGCCGCGCGGCCAGGTGAACGCATCGTACGCGCTCGGCATGAGCTACGCGCAGGCGATGCGCCTCGTCGTGCTGCCGCAGGCGTTCCGCGCGATGGTGCCGCTGTTGCTCACGCAAGCCATCGTGCTGTTTCAGGATACGTCGCTCGTCTACGTGATCAGCCTCGCCGACTTCTTCCGCACGGCCACGAATATTGGCGACCGTGACGGCACGAACGTCGAAATGGTACTGTTCGCGGGTGCGTGTTACTTCGTGGTCTGCGTGGTCGCGTCGAGCCTCGTCAAAAGTCTTCAGAAAAAGGTCGCAAGATGATCTCTATCAAGAATGTGTCGAAGTGGTACGGTCAGTTCCAGGTGCTGACCGACTGCACGACGGAAGTGAAAAAGGGCGAAGTGGTCGTCGTGTGCGGCCCGTCGGGTTCGGGTAAATCGACGCTGATCAAGACAGTCAACGGGCTCGAGCCGTTTCAGAAAGGCGAAATCGTGATCAACGGCCAGTCGCTCACCGACAAGAAGACAAACCTGTCGAAGCTGCGTTCGAAGGTCGGCATGGTGTTTCAGCACTTCGAGTTGTTCCCGCATCTGTCGATCACCGAAAACCTGACGCTCGCGCAGATCAAGGTGCTCGGCCGCTCGAAGGACGAAGCGACTGCGAAGGGCCTCAAGCTGCTCGATCGCGTCGGCTTGCGCGCGCATGCGGACAAGTATCCGGGGCAGTTGTCGGGCGGTCAGCAGCAGCGTGTGGCGATTGCGCGGGCGCTGTCGATGGACCCGATCGCAATGCTGTTCGACGAACCCACTTCCGCGCTCGATCCTGAAATGATCAACGAAGTGCTCGACGTGATGGTTGAACTTGCGCAGGAAGGCATGACCATGATGTGCGTGACGCACGAAATGGGTTTCGCGAAGAAGGTCGCGCATCGCGTGATTTTCATGGACAAAGGCCTCATCGTCGAAGACGACCGCAAGGAAGACTTTTTCGCGAATCCGAAATCGGATCGCGCGAAGGATTTCCTCGCAAAGATCCTGCATTAAAAGCAGGCTGCAGAAGCAAAAAAGCCGCTCCATCAGGGCGGCTTTTTTTTATCTCTCTTTTTATTTATTCTTTCGTGCGGCTTTCGAAAAATAGAACGATATATAAAATTAGGAGTATTGCTTATTAAGGATGCGTGTTAATCGGAATCGTCTCATGTAACTTGTGGTGGCATGCGCATAAGCTTCCCGGCGAAACGTGATGAGGTGAGCGGGGTGCGTCGCCTCATTCGTTTTCGATCGACAAGAGACAATCCATGAAAGTGTTTTTGATGAGCGACCTGGTCGTTCACGAGTTAGTGTCAATGCAGCTGGAAGGCAAGTGGCTGACCGCTGCGCAGTTCGCGGAGTCGGCGCAGATGTGGATTTCTCGTCATGGGCAAAAAAATCAGTTATCCAGAAGAATGCTCGAGGTCTTTCAACACGAGGCGGAGCAAATCGCCGGGCGTCTGATGAACGACGCGATAGCTGACGGATCGGATTCGCGTTTGAAAGCTCTCCTGCTGGCTATTCCTGCCGTCAACTACGCAGATCCGCTGAGTGCGAGCGCACTTGCCGCAAGCCTCGAGGTCTGTCGCAGGAAACTGTGCGATTGCTGTTCTCATCGCCTTGAACCCGGCAATCCACAGAAAGTGCACGAAACGGAACGCTGGCGTTGTCATCCCGCGCTGCGCCAGTTCTTGTGTGGAAGCGCTGCGGCGCACGAGACAGAAGGCGGCGTCAGCGCGGGTGAAGACGGTCTTGCAGCGAGCGCACGCCAGTAGCGACACCGCCCGCGAGCGACGGGACTAGCGCGAAGGCGGCTATCGGGCGATCAGGATTCGTACGCGGCGGCGTCGTCGGATTCGAGATCGAGAACGGACGCGACGGGCAGCATGCTCGCAGAAGCGCTGCGATCACAGGCGGGATTGCGCGCCTTCTCCAGCACGGCCGGCGGCACGGGCACGTTGGCGCGCGCGATCACTTCGCCGTGCTGGAACATCAGTAGATCGCCCGGCTCGAAAGCGGTCCATATTTCGTTGTCGGTCAACGGCTGCGTGGCGATCACGGCGACGCGGTCTTCGGGGGTCGTGTACTTGGCGAAATCGATCGATACGTCCGCGTCGACCAGATGCGCGGTCGAAAACGGCCAGCTGCGCACGAGGTAATGAAGATGCGTCGAGCAGTGCGCAAACAACGCCTGGCCATTCGACATCAGAAAATTGAACACGCCGAACTGGGTGATTTCGCGGGTCAACGTTTCCAGCGCGGCGAACAGTTCGTTCAGCGGCGGCTGCGAACCAGGAAACGCCTTGCGCAACCCTTGCAGCAGCGCGCAGAACGCCAGCTCGCTATCGGTGCTGCCGACGGGCTGATACACGCCCGACAGCACCGGGCTGTAATTCTGCAGATCGCCGTTGTGCGCGAAGATCCAGTGGCGTCCCCACAACTCCCGCATGAACGGATGGCAGTTTTCGAGCACGATGTGCCCTTGCGTCGCCTTGCGGATATGCGCGATCGTGTTCTTCGACTTGATCGGGTAGCGCTTGACCATCTCGGCGATGGGCGAGGTGGCCGACGACTGATGATCGATGAACAGGCGACAGGCCTTGTCTTCGAAGAAGGCGATGCCCCAGCCGTCGGAGTGGTGGTCGGTGACGCCGCCGCGCGCCGCGAAGCCGGTGAACGAGAACGTGACGTCCGTGGGCGCGGCGCAATTCATTCCGAGTAGTTGGCACATGATGCGGAAGACAAGCCTTTCTAACGGGGTATGAGCCCACATGGGCCGACCCGTTACAATGATGATTTTCCAAGCATATCACCGAGCCAGAAACGGCAAAAAGCAAAATTGACGGGTGTTTTGGCTGCATTTGTGGATTAGCCTCGTCAGTTATGCAATCTGCCGCTTGCTCGACGCTCGTGAGTCCCCGCCATGACCGCATCTACCGCTGCTTCCGTCGATACCCTCACGCTCGCCCGTCCCGATGACTGGCATCTGCACGTCCGCGACGGCGCGATGCTTGCCGCCGTCCTGCCGCACACCGCGCGCCAGTTCGGCCGCGCGATCATCATGCCGAACCTGAAACCGCCCGTCACGACGACCGAGATGGCGCGCGCCTACCGCGAGCGGATCGTCGCGGCGATCCCGGCCGGCGTGAAGTTCGAGCCGCTGATGACGCTGTATCTGACCGACAACACGCCGCCCGAAGAGATCCGCCGCGCCCGCGAAAGCGGTTTCGTGCATGGCGTGAAGCTGTATCCGGCGGGCGCGACGACGAATTCGGACGCAGGCGTCAGCGACATCCGCAAATGCGCGAAAACGCTCGAGATGATGCAGGAAACGGGCATGCCGTTGCTCATTCACGGCGAAGTGACGGATTCCTCGATCGATCTTTTCGATCGCGAGAAAGTGTTCATCGACCGCGTGATGACGCCGCTGCGCCGCGATTTCCCGGCGCTGAAGGTCGTGTTCGAGCACATCACCACCAAGGACGCCGCCGATTATGTCCGTGACGCGGGCGCGCCGCCCGAACTGCTGGGCGCGACGATCACTGCGCATCATCTGCTGTACAACCGCAACGCGATTTTCCAGGGCGGCATCCGTCCGCATTATTACTGCTTGCCTGTGTTGAAGCGCGAGACGCACCGTGTGGCGCTCGTCGAGGCGGCCACGTCGGGCAATCCACGCTTTTTCCTCGGCACGGACAGTGCGCCGCATCCGAAGGGCCTGAAGGAACATGCGTGCGGCTGCGCGGGCTGCTATACAGCGCTGCACGCACTCGAGCTGTACGCCGAAGCGTTCGACAAGGCGGGCGCGCTCGACAAGCTCGAAGGCTTCGCGAGCTTCCATGGCGCCGATTTCTACCGCCTGCCGCGCAGCGAGGAGAAGGTCACGCTGCGCCGGGAAGAATGGACGCTGCCTGCCGAAGTCGCGGCAGGCGATACGCCCGTCGTGCCGTTGCGCGGCGGCGAGACGATCGGCTGGAAGCTCGTTTGAGCGCTTGCTGAGCGAATGTCGCGCAATATCGGCACCGCGGGCGGCGTGTTGAAACGCGCTGCAACGGGCTTCGCGGATATCGACTGGTCGATGCCGTGGTTCGCGCAGGTCGCGACGCGCGGCGTGCGCTGGCAGCAGGCTGCGCTGCGCAGTGCGGCGGATCAGTTGCGCGAGATGAACGCGGATGCCGCGTCCGCCGTCGTCACAACGGGACGCGGAAAGCGGCTCGCCTTTATCCCGCAGGACGCATTGCCGCCCGGCACCGCGTACGAAGCGCATATTGCCGCATCAGGCTGCGTGCCGACACGCCACAATCTGCATGATTTCTTCAACGCGCTGATGTGGTTTCAGTTTCCGCTTATCAAGGCGGCGCTGAGCGCGCGCGGGTCGGCGGCTGTCGATGTTCTCGGCATCGGCCCGACGCGCGGCGGCACGCGCGACGCACTCACACTGTTCGACGAGAACGCCGTGCTGTTCGCATGTGCGGACGCGTCGGTATCGGCCGCACTGCGCTCGTTCGACTGGAAAACGCTGTTCGTCGACCGGCGAGCGGCGTGGGGCGAGCGCTGCGAGGTGCGCTGCTTCGGGCACGCGCTGCTGGAAAAACTCGTTACGCCCTATAAGGCGTGTACCGCACACGCGTGGATCGTCGAGGTGCCGTCTGCCTATTTCTCATGGCCCCGTATTTCGCGCGACGCGTTTCTGGACGAAACCATCGCCCGCACGCTGCTCGATACGCCGAGCTTCAGCGCCCGGATGTTCGCGCCGCTGCCCGTGCTGGGCATTCCCGACTGGTGGGCAGCGAACGACGCGCCGTCTTTCTACGACGATGCCTCCGTGTTTCGCAGCGGGCGGCGGTCTCGGGGAACGCCAGATGTTAAAATGTCCATCAGCAAAGCAGGCCAGGCAGTCGCGGCCTCGGCGGTTTCGGCCGGCGAGGGCGAGGAAAGTCCGGACTCCACAGGGCAGGGTGATGGCTAACGGCCATCCGTGGTGACACGCGGAACAGGGCAACAGAAAGCAAACCGCCGATGGCCCGGCGCAAGCCGGGATCAGGTAAGGGTGAAACGGTGCGGTAAGAGCGCACCGCGGCTGCTGCGAGGCAGACCGGCACGGTAACCTCCACCCGGAGCAATTCCAAGTAGGCTGGCTAGCATCTTCGAGATGCAGGGCGGGGCCCCCGTCACGTCAGCGGGTAGGAAGCTTGAGCGCGTCAGCAATGGCGCGCCTAGAGGAATGACTGCCACGCGTGGCGCGCTTTCGGGCGCGTTGCGTGCACAAAATCCGGCTTATCGGCCTGCTTTGCCGCTCAAATGACAAATGCCGGCGTCCCAATGGGACGCCGGCATTTTTTGCATTCGCTTCGCGTCAGGCGGCGTTAGCCCGCAACGATATCGAACGAATGCGTGAGCTCGGCCGTTTTCGCGATCATGATCGACGCCGAGCAATATTTGTCGTGCGACAGATTGATCGCGCGTTCCACCGTCGACGGATTCAGGTTCTTGCCCGTCACCGTGAAATGGAAATGGACCTTCGTGAATACCTTCGGGTCCTCGCTCGCGCGCTCGGCTTTCAGCGTCACCGAGCAGCCGCTGATTTCCTGACGGCTCTTTTTCAGGATCATCACGACGTCGTACGCCGTGCAGCCGCCCGTGCCCAGCAGCACCATTTCCATCGGACGCGGCGCCAGATTGCGGCCGCCGCCTTCAGGCGCGCCGTCCATCGCGACGAGGTGGCCGCTGCCCGTTTCGGCGGCGAACGCCATGCCATCCTGACCCATCCAGCTGACTTTGCATTCCATTCCTGTACTCCGCTCACAAGCTTGAATTCGAGATGCGCATTGTAGCCCGACGGATGATGGCTCGCCCGGGGCGACACCGGCGGCCGGTTATGCGGATTGTGCCTCGTGTGCTGCGCTGCGGCATGTTCCGCGCATAAGGGATAGCACGGACGATTTTAGGTGCGAACCTCTAGGGCGACTCCAGTGGTTGTCCTGTCCACGCACGCTAAGCCATTGTTCTCGAAAGAGTTAGCCGGGATCGAGGAAGCGGCAAGATGCTTTTCGTATAATGAAATTAGATTTCACATTGCAAATGTTCTTGCGTTGCACAAGCAGCAGCCATATAATCAGTTTATTGGTTGTCGCAGTTCGACAATCTCCGCATGTCTCCTCCACCCTCCTCCAAAGGTGGATTAAGCCCGAACCGCTAGTTCGGGCTTTTTTTCGTCCTCAGCTTTCCGTTGTTCGGGCGCTTTGACTACTAGGCGCAAATTCCTTTATAATTCAGGGCTTTTCCGCAGTCGCGCCCGCGGAGGAAGAACCAGGGAGAGCCTGCACGCGCCTCGAAGCGCACATACAAGCAGGAAAAAACACAGGGCGCAGCACTATTTTTTGGATCGATCATGAAGACGTTTTCCGCAAAAGCCCATGAGGTTACGCGCGAATGGTACGTGATTGACGCGACGGATAAGGTTCTCGGGCGTGTCGCCAGCGAAGTGGCACACCGTCTTCGCGGCAAGCACAAGCCTGAATTCACTCCGCACGTCGACACCGGTGATTTCATCATCGTTATCAACGCCGGCAAGCTGAAGGTCACGGGTAACAAGACCACGGACAAGAAGTACTATCGCCACTCGGGCTACCCGGGCGGTATCTATGAGACGACGTTCGGCAAGATGCAAGAACGCTTCCCGGGCCGCGCGCTCGAGAAAGCGGTCAAAGGCATGCTGCCGAAGGGCCCGCTCGGCTACGCGATGATCAAGAAGCTGAAGGTCTACGCCGAAGCAACGCATCCGCATTCGGCACAACAGCCGAAGGCGCTCGAGATCTAAGGGGAGCCCACATGATCGGTAACTGGAATTACGGTACGGGCCGCCGCAAGAGCGCCGTTGCTCGTGTCTTCATCAAGGCAGGCAAGGGCGAGATCGTCGTCAACGGCAAGCCCATCGCCGACTACTTCTCGCGCGAAACGTCGCTGATGATCGTGCGTCAGCCGCTGGAACTCACGAACCACGCTGCCACGTTCGACATCAAGGTCAACGTGACGGGCGGCGGTGAAACGGGTCAAGCCGGTGCAGTTCGCCACGGCATCACCCGCGCGCTGATGGACTACGACGCAACGCTGAAGCCGGCACTGTCGAACGCAGGCTTCGTGACGCGTGACGCGCGTGAAGTCGAGCGTAAGAAGGTCGGTTTCCACAAGGCACGTCGCCGCAAGCAGTTCTCGAAGCGTTAATCGTTTCGGGCTGGCTCTGTTTCAGGCAGGGCTTGCTGCAGAAAGCCGCCAACGCATCTGCGAAGGCGGCTTTTTTATTTGTCGTGCTGCATTGTCGATCCGTATGTGGACATCGCTGACAGGTGTACGAGGACATCGTAGACACCTTTCGTGGCGGCAGGAGTCAGCCGGTCTGCATAAGAACCTATTGATTTCATGGGCTTCAGCACGATATCGGGAACAGCAATACAATAGCGTGTAGAAGCTATTTTGGAGAGTTCGCATGGACGCAGTGACCGACACCCCCGTGACCGAGATGCCGGCACCGTTCGTCTTTACCGACGCAGCGGCTGGCAAGGTCAAGGAACTGATCGAAGAAGAAGGCAACCCTGAGCTGAAACTGCGCGTGTTCGTGCAGGGTGGCGGCTGCTCGGGCTTCCAGTACGGCTTCACGTTCGACGAAGCCATCAATGAAGACGACACGGTGATGAACAAAAGCGGCGTCCAGCTGCTGATCGATTCGATGAGCTACCAGTATCTGGTTGGCGCAGAGATCGACTACAAGGACGACATCAACGGCGCACAGTTCGTCATCAAGAACCCGAATGCTACGACCACCTGCGGTTGCGGCTCGTCGTTCTCGGTGTAAGCGCCGCTTTTTCGCGTAAGTTGCAGCAAGAACGGGGCTTCGGCCCCGTTTTTATTTCCACGCGAAGCTCGCATGCCGTATTAGCGCGGATAAATCGCGCCAAGCACGCGCTCGTCCGCCGCGCCCGTCACCGAGGGCAAATTCCCCGGTTCGCGTGCAACGCAACGCATGGCCAGCCACGCAAACGCCAGCGGTTCCACCTGATGCGGCGGCACGCCGAGCGCTTCCGTCGTCATGACGGGCACGCCGCTGCAGCCGCTTTCGGCGAGGGCGCCCTGCAGTGCTTTCATGATCTCCGGGTTGCGTGCGCCGCCGCCGCACACGTAAACCGCCTTGCAATCGGGCGCATGGCGCTCGACCTCGCGCGCGACGGTGACGGCTGTCAGCGCGACCAACGTCGCCTGGACGTCGGCGGGGCTGAGGTTGGTGAATTCCTGCAACCGGGCGTCGAGCCATTCAGGGTTGAACAGGTCGCGGCCCGTGCTCTTCGGCGGCTGCGCCTCGAAAAACGGCTCATCGAGCAAAGCGTTCAGCAACGGACGATGCACCTGGCCCGACGCCGCAAACTGGCCGTTCTCGTCGAATGGCCTGTTCAGATGCCTGTGCGCCCATTCGTCGAGCAGCGCATTAGCGGGACCGCAATCGAAGCCGCGCACCGCGCCGTTCGCCGAGAGGATCGTGATGTTACTGATTCCGCCGAGATTGCAGACCACGCGCGTCTCGTTCTTCGCGCCGAAAACGGTCGCATGGAAGGCCGGCACGAGGGGCGCGCCCTGGCCGCCCGCCGCGACGTCGCGGCTGCGGAAATCGGCGATCACGTCGATGTGCATCATTTCGGCCAGCAGCGCCGGATTGTTGATCTGCTTCGTGTAGCCCTTTTCCGGCCGATGCCGCACCGTTTGCCCGTGCACGCCGATCGCGCGGACGTCCGCGGCCGACAGGTTGCCCGAGCGCAACAACTCATGGCAGCACACCGTATAGCGCGCGGCCAGCGCGTTCGCCGCGAGCGCCTCTCGCTCGATTTCGTTGTCGCCTGGTTGCTGGAGGGCGAATAGCGCGTCGCGCAGACCCTCGGAGAAGCCCACGAACGCCTGCGACCGCACGACGGGCGCCTTGCCTTTCGCAAATTCGACCGCGATGCCGTCCACGCCGTCCATGCTCGTACCTGACATCAACCCGAAATACACGCCGTCTGCCGTGTCTTTGGCCACGCTTCGCTCCTCTGATCGTCGTTCGTCGCGCCTTGCGATGCTTTTGGCGCCTCGTTGACGACGATTGTCGCTCATCGGCACGCCGCGAAACAATGGACGAAACGAGCGGCGGGAGCGCGCACGATGGCCCGCAATCGCCGTGCGCGTCCTACGCGGCTGCGAGTTGGCGCGCGTTTCACGTGAGATCAGGGCGCAATGCGCCTCAACTATGGGACAATCTCTCTTTTTGCGATCTCCCGTTCCAGCATGAGCACCGAGTCCACCGCCAAGCCCAATTCCGCGTACCCGATCACCGACGAAGTCCGCCACGCGCTCGAAGTCACGAAGCGTGGCGTCGACGAACTGCTGATCGAAGAGGAGTTCGCGCAAAAGCTCGCGAAGAGCGCAGCCACGGGCACGCCGCTGCGCATCAAGCTCGGTCTCGATCCGACGGCGCCCGACATCCACATCGGCCACACCGTCGTGCTGAACAAGATGCGCCAGTTGCAGGATCTCGGCCACACGGTGATCTTCCTGATCGGCGATTTCACGTCGCTGATCGGCGACCCGTCCGGCCGCAACGCAACGCGTCCGCCGCTCACGCGCGAGCAGATCGAATCGAATGCGAAGACGTATTTCGAGCAGGCCGCGCTGGTGCTCGACCGCGAGAAGACGGAAATCCGCTACAACAGCGAATGGTCGATGCCGCTTGGCGCCGACGGCATGATCAAGCTCGCGTCCCGCTACACCGTCGCGCGCATTCTGGAGCGAGAAGACTTCACGAAGCGTTTCCAGGGCGGCGTGCCCATTTCGATCCACGAATTCCTGTATCCGCTGATGCAGGGCTACGACTCCGTCGCGCTGAACGCCGATCTCGAACTCGGCGGCACGGACCAGAAGTTCAATCTGCTGGTCGGCCGCGAACTGCAAAAGCAGTACGGCCAGGAACAGCAGTGCATTCTGACGATGCCGCTGCTCGAAGGGCTGGATGGCGTCGAGAAAATGTCGAAGTCAAAGGGCAACTACGTCGGCATCAGCGAGAAGCCGAATGACATGTTCGGCAAGTTGATGAGCATCTCCGACGTGCTGATGTGGCGCTACTTCGAACTGCTGTCCTTCCGTCCGATGGCCGAGATCGAGGGCTTTAAGCGTGAAATCGAAGGCGGCCGCAATCCGCGCGATTTCAAGGTGATGCTCGCGCAGGAAATCGTCGCGCGCTTCCACTCGCAGCCCGACGCCGAGCGCGCGCTGGAAGACTTCAACCACCGGGCGAAGGGCGGCGTGCCGGACGATATCCCGTCTGTGACGCTCGCGGGCGCGCCGCTCGCAATCGGACAACTGCTGAAGCAGGCAGGTCTCGTGCCGTCGACGAGCGAAGCGCTGCGCAACATCGAGCAGGGCGGCGTGAAAATCGACGGCGCGACTGTGTCGGACAAGGGCCTGAAGATCGAAGCCGGCGAGTTCGTCGTGCAGGTCGGCAAGCGCCGTTTTGCGCGTGTCACGCTGACGGCATGATGTTCGCCTGCGAGCGTTTGCAAGCGACGCGGCCGAAGGGCGCCGCATGATCGCGCTGATTCAACGCGTGCGGCGCGCGGAAGTGCGCGTCGCCGACCGTGTGACAGGCGCGATCGACGCGGGGCTGCTCGCGCTGGTCTGCGCCGAGCGCGGCGACACCGATGCCGCCGCCGACAAGCTGCTCGCCAAAATGCTCGGCTACCGCGTGTTCAGCGACGCCGCGGGCAAGATGAATCTTCCTGTGCAGAATATCGACGGCGCGGGGCGCGCGGGCGGCTTGCTGCTCGTCTCGCAGTTCACCCTGGCCGCCGATACCAACAGCGGCCTGCGCCCGAGCTTCACGCCCGCCGCACCGCCCGACGAAGGCAAGCGCCTGTTCGACTACTTCGTGGCCGCCGCGCGCACGAAGCATCCCATCGTCGAAACGGGCGAATTCGGCGCGGACATGCAGGTCTCGCTTGTCAACGACGGCCCGGTAACGTTCTGGTTGCAGACGCGCGCATAACCGTTGTTTTCCCGCTCCGAACCCATGGCAACACAAGTCCTCTTCATCCGACACGGCGAGACCGACTGGAACCGCATCAAGCGGATTCAAGGACACATCGATATTCCGCTCGCGACCAGCGGCGTCGGCCAGGCGCGACGTCTCGCCGAACGCTTCGCGCGCGAGGCGAGAGAAGGCGCACGGCTCGATGCGATCTATTCGAGTGACCTCATGCGCGCGCAGCAAACGGCGCAACCGTTTGCCGACGTGCTCGGGCTGCCGCTGAACCTCAGCAAGGGCTTGCGCGAGCGCAACTACGGCGCGTTCCAGGGGCACGACAGCGACGAAATCTCGCTGCGCTTCCCCGACGAATACGTGCAGTGGCAGACGCGCGATCCGGGCTTTTCGCCGCCCGAGGGCGAATCGCAACGCGTGTTCTATCACCGCGTGCTGCATGCCGTCGAACCCGTCGTCGCCGCGCATCCGAACGGACGAATCGCCGTCGTTGCGCATGGCGGTGTGCTGGACTGCGTGTATCGCTTTGCGAATGGTTTGCCGCTGGATGCGCCGCGCAACTACGCGTTGCTGAACACGAGCGTGAATGTCGTCGAATTCGAAGACGGACGCGCGAAGGTCGTGTCATGGGCCGATGTCGCGCATCTCGACGGTCACGCGGAAGACGACAGCTTCAAGAAAAAAACGCCCGAAGCCGGGCGTTGAGTCTGATGACGCGGCAGCGCCGCGTTCCCCTCCAGGCGCTGCTCAGCTCGGCTCCGAATCCCACAGATTGCGCACGGGGCTCGCTGTGTCCGGTGCGGCCAGGCCGAAGTGCCGATACGTCATCAGTGTGGCGACACGTCCGCGTGGCGTGCGCTGCAAGAAGCCCTGCTGGATCAGATAGGGTTCGAGCACGTCTTCGATGGTGTCGCGCTCTTCACCGATCGCTGCCGCCAGATTGTCGACGCCGACGGGTCCGCCATCGAACTTGTGGAGGATCGCTTCGAGCAGCTTGCGGTCCATGAGATCGAAACCGACGGGATCGACGTCGAGCATTTTCAGCGCGGCATCCGCGACCTGCGCGGTGATATTGCCATCCGCCTTCACTTCGGCGAAGTCACGCACGCGGCGCAGCAGCCGGTTCGCGATACGCGGCGTGCCGCGCGAGCGCCTGGCGATTTCCAGTGCGCCGTCAGGATGAATCTGAGCGCCCAGCAGCGACGCCGAGCGGCTCACGATACGCGCCAGTTCTTCGGCGTTATAAAACTCCAGCCGCGCGACGATGCCGAAGCGGTCGCGCAACGGGTTGGTCAGCATACCCGCGCGTGTGGTCGCGCCGACCAGCGTGAACGGCTGCAGATCGAGCTTCACGCTGCGCGCGGCCGGACCTTCGCCGATCATGATGTCGATCTGATAGTCCTCCAGCGCCGGGTACAGGATTTCCTCGACGACGGGCGACAGCCGGTGAATCTCGTCGATGAAGAGCACGTCGTTGGCTTCGAGATTGGTCAGCAGCGCAGCGAGATCGCCCGCGCGTTCGAGCACGGGGCCAGACGTTTGCCGCATGTTGACGCCCATCTCGCGCGCGATGATATGCGCGAGCGTGGTCTTGCCGAGACCGGGCGGCCCGAACAGCAGCACGTGATCAAGTGATTCGGAGCGGCGTTTGGCCGCTTCGATAAAGATTTCCAGCTGGCCGCGCACCTTTTCCTGGCCGACATATTCGTCGAGCTGGCGCGGGCGCAACGCGCGCTCGAACGCTTCTTCGTTCGGCGACACGGGCGTGGCGGCGATGATGCGTTCGGCGGCGAGTTTGTCGTGTTCGATCATGCGGGCATTGTACCGCGCACGGCCCGCTCGAATACCTGGCCGGATGGCCAGGGTGCGCGTACGACGGCCGCGTGCGAAGCTTCATGCACGCCGCTCGTCGAAAGCGCGGTCAGGCCTTCGACAGCGCCTTCAGCGCGAGCTTGATGCCTTCGGAAACGCCCGTTCCCGCCGGCACGTTCTTGATGGCAGCCAGGCCTTCTTTTTCGGAGTATCCCAATGCCAGCAACGCATTCAGGATGTCGGACGCGTGATCGGACTGCGACGCCGCGCCCGCCATCGCGCCAAGATCGGCGCCGAGCTTGCCCTTCAGTTCGAGCAGGAGCCGCTCCGCCGTCTTCTTGCCGATGCCCGGCACGCGCGTAAGGCGCGCGGCGTCCTGCATCGTCACCGTCTGTGACAGTTCCTGCACGCTCATGCCGGACAGCACGGCAAGCGCCATGCGCGCGCCGATGCCCGTGATCTTTAACAACTCGCGAAACGTCGAACGCTCTTGCGGCGTCAGAAAGCCGTACAGCAGATGGGCGTCCTCGCGCACGATCATCTGCGTGAGGAGCACGACTTTCTCGCCGGTGCCGGGCAGGTTGTAGAAGGTGCTCATCGGCACATCGACTTCATAGCCGACGCCGTTGCAATCGATCAGAAGGTGAGGCGGATTCTTTTCCAGCAGGACGCCGGCGATGCGACCGATCATGGCGGGTTCTATCGAGAGAGAAAGCGCGAGTGTAGCGCAGCGTAGCGGGCTTTCGTGCGCCGCTTCTGACGAGGCAGGGGAGCGGCCGATTGACCCAGCCGCCTCTGGTTCTTAAACTGAGATCCCTTTTGGACGTGCGTAACAAACCAAAAGGGGTCTTCGATGCTCAGTCTCACCACGCTCGCGCTGTTCTCAGGCGCGTGTCTCGCGCTTACCGCCACGCCCGGTCCCGATATGTTGCTGATTGCCTCACGCAGCGTGAGTCAGGGACGGGCCGCGGGTTTTGCGTCGCTCGCCGGGATTCTGGTCGGCACGTATTGCCATGCGCTTGCCGCCGCGTTCGGCCTGTCACAGCTCTTTCTCGCCGCCCCGATGGCCTACGACGTCGTGCGCTTCACGGGCGCGGCCTATCTGCTCTTTCTCGCGTGGAAGACGTTTCGCTCGGAGGGCACCATGCTGGCGCCCGATGCGTCGATGCGCCGTTATCCCGTCGGCAGAATTTTCAGGCAAGGGTTGTTCACGAACCTGCTCAATCCAAAGGTCGCGCTGTTCGTGCTCGCATTGTTCCCGCAGTTCGTGAAACCCGAGGCGGGCTCCGTCGCCGTGCAGATCATGCTGCTTGCCACCGTCCTCAATGTGATCGGCTTCTTCGTGAATGGCAGCGTGATTCTGCTTGCCAGCCGGCTGAGCCGGAAACTGACCGGCGGCAAGCGCCCTTCGCGCTGGCCGCAGTATTTGCTCGGCTCGGTGTTCGCAGGGCTGGCATGCCGGCTGGCACTGGCGGGGCAACGCTGACGCTAAGGGCGTCTAGCCGATCAGCCGCCCGCGCCGTACCCGCAAGCCTTTCTTCGCGAGCGCCGGCGCGATGCCGCCCAGTGTGCTCAACGTGCCGCCGCCGTGCGCGTGGCAGATCGCCATGCCGAGCGCATCGGCGGCGTCGGTGGAAGGGATGCCCGACAGGCACAACAGCCGCACGACCATCTGCTGCATCTGTTCCTTGGTCGCGCGTCCGTAGCCGACCACGGCCTGCTTCAACTGCAACGCGGTGTACTCGGCAACCGGTACGCCGCCCGCGACCAGCCCGCAAATCGCGGCGCCGCGCGCCTGGCCCAGCAGCAGCGTCGATTGCGGATTGACGTTCACGAACACCTTTTCGATTGCGGACTGGTCCGGCGCATGTTGGCGGATCAGCGTGGAGATGCCCTCGAAAATGGTGCCCAGGCGTGTCGGCAGATCGGCATCGGCGGTCTTGATGACGCCGCTCGTCACGTAAGTCAGCTGGTGGCCGGACTGATCGATCACGCCGAAACCGGTGACGCGCAAGCCTGGGTCGATGCCGAGAATTCTCATAGGTGCCGTGCTTATTCAGTGCCTGCGATACTACAACGGCACAACGTCAAACGCGAAATGCAAAACGGCCCGGCAGTCGCAACCGCCGGGCCGTTTCAGAAGAAGCAGGTCAGCCGATCAGTGGCGGAAGTGGCGCACGCCCGTCACGACCATCGCGATGTTGTGCTCGTCGGCGGCGGCGATTACTTCGTCGTCGCGCATCGAGCCGCCCGGCTGGATCACGCAGGTCGCGCCCGCGTTGACGACCACGTCGAGACCGTCGCGGAACGGGAAGAACGCGTCCGACGCCACAGCCGTGCCCGACAGCGTCAGGCCCGCGTTCTGCGCCTTGATGCTCGCGATGCGCGCCGAATCCACGCGGCTCATCTGGCCCGCGCCGACGCCCATCGTCATGCCGTTCGCGCAGAATACGATCGCGTTCGACTTCACGAACTTCGCGACGCGCCATGCGAACAGCAGGTCGTCCATTTCCTTCGGCGTCGGATGGCGCTTCGTGACGACGCGCAGCTCGTGCGGCTGCACGTTCTTCGCATCGAGCGATTGCACCAGCAGACCGCCGCCCACGCGCTTCAGATCGAATGCGTTATGGCCATCGCCCAGTGCGATTTCGAGCAGACGCACGTTCTGCTTGGCCGCGAACACCTGCTTGGCCGCGTCGCTGAACGACGGCGCGATCAGCACTTCGACGAACTGCTTCGCAACAGCCTGCGCCGCCGTCTCATCCACTTCGCGGTTGAATGCGATGATGCCGCCGAATGCCGAGGTCGGGTCAGTCTGGAACGCCTTCGAATACGCTTCGTGCGGGTTCGCGCCGACGGCCACGCCGCACGGGTTTGCGTGCTTGATGATGACGCATGCAGGCGCGTCGAACGTCTTCACGCATTCCCATGCCGCGTCCGAATCGGCGATGTTGTTGTACGACAGTTCCTTGCCCTGCAACTGGCGATAGTTCGCGAGCGCGCCGGCCGGCACCGCGATGTCGCGATAGAACGCAGCGCTCTGATGCGGGTTCTCGCCGTAGCGCAGGTCCTGCACCTTGTCGAACGCCATGTTCAACGTGGCCGGGTAGGTGTTGCGATCGCGGTGCTGCAGTTCTTCCGTGAGGCTCGTCAGGTAGTTCGTGATCGCGCCGTCGTACTGCGCGGTGTGCGCGAACACCTTGGTCGCCAGGCGGAAGTTGGTCTTGTAGCCGACCGTGTTGCCGTTCGCGCGCATTTCTTCGAGCACGGCCGCGTAGTCAGCCGGGTCGACCACGACGGTCACGTCGCGATGATTCTTCGCTGCCGAACGCAGCATGGTCGGGCCACCGATATCGATGTTCTCGATCGCGTCTTCCAGCGAGCATTCTTCCTTCGAGATCGTCTGCACGAACGGGTACAGGTTCACGACGAGCAGGTCGATGGTCGGGATGTCGTGCTTTTCGAGCGCCGCCATATGCTCGGGCAGATCGCGGCGGGCGAGGATGCCGCCGTGTACCTTCGGGTGCAGCGTCTTCACGCGCCCATCCAGCATTTCCGGAAAGCCCGTGTAGTCGGCCACTTCGGTAACGGGAAGGCCGGCGTCCGCGAGAAGTTTCGCGGTGCCGCCCGTCGACAGGATCTTGACGCCGAGGTCGGACAGCGATTTCGCGAAATCGACGATGCCGGACTTGTCGGAAACGGAGATGAGCGCTTGCTTGATCATGATGAGAACAAAAGCCGATGAAAGGCGTGGCAGGGCGCCGAAACTACAGCAGGCCGTGCTGTTGCAGTTTCTTGCGCAGCGTATTGCGGTTGATGCCGAGATACTCGGCTGCCAGCGACTGATTGCCGCCGGCCTGCTCGAGCACCACCTCGAGCAACGGTTTTTCTACGCACGAAATCACCATGTCGTAGACGTCGTGCGGATTGGAGCCGTCGAGATCCTGGAAGTACATCCCCAGGCTATCGCGGACACATTGTTCGATATTGTGCTTGCTCATGCTGCTAGTCGGTCGGTTTGGTCCTGCTCACCGTTGTTGTTGACTTCGTTGTCGACGTACACGAGGCGGTCCGAAATCGCCTTTTGCGCGTCGAAGAATTCATTGACGGCGAGCAGTTGTTCGCGCGTCGTGTCCAGCGTATTCATACGATGGCGGAACACGTTGGCGCCAGAAAGGCCGCGAGTGTACCAGCCGATGTGCTTGCGCGCAGTGCGAACGCCCGTAAATTCGCCGTAGAACGCGTAGTGATCTTCCAGGTGCTCGTTCATCACCTGCTGGATCTCGTCGATGCGCGGCGCTTCCATCAGCTCGCCCGTCAGCAGGAAATGTTCGATCTCGCGGAACAGCCACGGCCGCCCCTGTGCCGCGCGGCCGATCATGATCGCGTCCGCGCCCGTCGCCGCAAGGACTTCACGTGCCTTGTGCGGCGACGTAATGTCGCCGTTCGCCACCACGGGAATGTTCACCGAGGCCTTCACAGCGGCGATCGTTTCGTACTCCGCTTCGCCGTGATACAGATCGGCGCGGGTGCGGCCGTGCACCGTGAGCATCGAAATGCCGGCGTTTTCGGCCAGACGCGCGATGGTCAACGCATTCTTGTTGTCACGGTCCCAGCCGGTGCGGATTTTCAGCGTGACGGGCACGGCATCGGGCCCGACGCCCACGGCATTCACCACGGCTTCGACGATCCGCTGCACGAGCGGCTCGTTCTGCAAAAGCGCCGAACCGGCCGCGACGTTGCAGACCTTCTTGGCCGGGCAGCCCATGTTGATGTCGATGATCTGCGCGCCGTTCGCGACGTTGTAGCGCGCGGCCTCGGCCATCATCTGCGGGTCGGCGCCCGCGATCTGCACCGCGATCGGCTCGACCTCGCCCGTGTGATTGGCGCGGCGCATCGTCTTTTCGCTCTTCCACAACTGCGCGTTCGACGCCACCATCTCCGACACCGCATAGCCCGCACCCATGCGCTTGCAGAGCTGGCGGAACGGCCGGTCGGTGACGCCTGCCATCGGGGCGACGAACAGGTTGTTACGCAGAGTGTGGGAGCCGAGAGTGGGCATGGCGAACATCGGCGGCGAGCGTAGGGTGCGCCAGGATCATGAAAATCGCGCACCGCACATACCGCAAAATACGAGGGAAAACCGCTATTTTAGCGTTAACACGCTGACCCAGATCGAACCGCGTCTGAGGTAACTCATTAAATCTTCTATGAAAGTGGCCGCGCTCATAGAACGGCGGCCACTTTGACGCGATGTCGCGACGCGCTAGCGGCGTTGGCCGAACATCATCTGGCGCGCGAGCGCGGTCTTGACGGGCGGCACGAATTCCAGCGCGGTGAGGGCGAGACCGCGCAGCGCCGCGAGCGGCGGAAAGTCGATCGTGAAGAGACGCGCAAGTGTGTCGGTTGCGCCAATCGTCATACGGCGGTCGAGCGCGCGGCGCTGCGCGAACGCGATCAGCGCGGTACGCGTCGCGCCGTAATGCGAGAGCGCGTCGGCGAGCGCGTGCGCGTCCCGCAAGCCGAGATTCAGCCCCTGGCCGGCGACGGGGTGCAGCGTCTGCGCCGCATTGCCGATTGCGACGACGTTGCCCTTGACGAGCGTATCGACGGTATTCAGCCCGAGCGGGAACGCCGCGCGTCCCTTGATCTGCACGAAACGGCCCATCCGGTCGCCGAACTCGGCACCGAGTTCGCGCAGAAACGCTTCGTCCGGCAATTGCGCGCGGCGCGCCGCTTGCTCCGGCGCGCAGCACCAGACCAGCGCGTAGTCAGCGCCGCGCACGCCGCCCGTCGGCAGCAGCGCAATCGGACCTTGCGGCGTGAAGCGCTCCCACGCGACATGCGGCTGCGGCGACGACAGCGTCACCGTGCCGACCAGCGCGGTTTGCCCGTAATCGCGCGTTTCGCCCGAACCCGCCTGCTGTTCGCCGAACAGGCCGCCTTCGGCGTTCACCAGAATGCGCGTGCGCAGCGTGCGCGTGACGTGCGCGCTTTCGATGGGCAGCAGCACGCCGTCGTCTTCGAGTTGCTGCGGCGCCTGCGCTTTCGTCGATTTGAACCAGTGGACGGGCGTCGAGCGCACGGTCCCGGCGAGCGCGTGGACGATCGACCCATAACGCAGCACGTAGCCGAGCGCGGGCAGGCCGTGCTCCGAGTGATCGATCAGCGTGCGCCCGAAATGGCCGCGCTGCGAGACGTGAATGCGCTGGATCGCGGTCGCATCGGACGGCCAGGCGAGCGGCTCGAGAATCATCCGGCTGCCGTGCGATACAGCGATCGCGCGCGGATCGGCAACCGAATCTTCCGGCTCGCGCGCGTCGATCAGCGCCACGCTCAGCTTTTGCGTCGCGCTGCGCCGCGCGAGCCAAGCCGCGAGGGCAAGACCGACCGGCCCCGCGCCGACGATCGTCACGTCGTAGTCGTAGGGCGGGTCGCTCGACGTGAGGGCGGGCGCGTTGGCCGCCTGGTGGACTTCGCTCATCTTCTTGTCTGTTCCTTGCGCTCAGGCCGCGCCGGCCTTTTGCGCGGGTTGCGCGTGCTGCATCAGCGCTTCGATTTCGTCTGCGTCGACGGGTACGTCGCGCGTGATCAGCTCGCAGCCGGTGGCTGTGACGATCGCGTCGTCCTCGATGCGGATGCCGATGTTCCAGTACTTTTCGGGCACGTCATCAGCGGCGCGGATATAAAGGCCCGGCTCGATGGTCAGCGTCATGCCGGGCTTCAGCGTGCGCCAGGGCAGCGCGCCGGTTTCGTCGGCGGGCGCGCCGCGCTCGCGATAGTCGCCCACGTCGTGGACGTCCATGCCGAGCCAATGCCCCGTGCGATGCATGTAGAAACGCGCATACGCTCGCTCGTCGATCACCTCGTCGACGCCCGCGAACAGATCGCGACTGAGAATGCCCGTGTCGAGCAGTCCTTGCGCGAGCACGCGCACGGCGGCCTGGTGCGGCGCGTCGAAGGTCGCGCCCGGTTTGGTCGCGTCGATCGCAGCCTGCTGCGCCGCCAGCACGATGTCGTAGAGCTCGCGCTGCGCGGGCGTGAAGCGGCCGCTTGCGGGGAAGGTGCGCGTGATGTCGGAGGCGTAGCCGTCGAGCTCGCACGCTGCGTCGATCAGGATCAGATCGCCGTCCTGCGCGGCTGCGTTGCCGGCCGGGTAATGCAGCACGCACGCGTTCGCGCCCGCGGCCACGATCGAGCCATACGCCGGCGCCTGCGCGCCGTGCTTGCGGAACGTGTACAGCAGTTCGGCTTCGAGTTCGTATTCGCGCACGCCGGGGCGGCATGCTGCCATCGCCTGCCGGTGCGCCTGCGCGGAGATCGCGGCGGCGCGACGCATGATCGCGAGTTCGTGGTCGTCCTTCACGAGGCGCATTTCGTCGAGCAGCGGCATCAGATCATGCACCGCCGACGGCGCGAGCACGCCGCTTCTGCCTTGCATGCGCACCGCGTCGAGCCACTGGCGCACCTTGCCGTCGAACTGTTCGGATGCGCCGAGCGCGTAGTGCAGCGCCGGCTTGTCGGCGATGATGCGCGGCAACTGCGTGTCGATCTCTTCGAAGGCGAAGGCCGCGTCGAAGCCGAAGGCTTCGCGCGCGCCTTCGGGGCCGAAGCGGAAGCCTTCCCACGTCTCGCGCTCCGCGTTCTTCGCGCGGCAGAACAGGATCGCCGCAGGTTCGTCCTGCTTCGCGCTCGCGTCGAGCACGAGCATCGCTTCCGGTTCGGTGAAGCCCGTCAGATAGTAGAAATAGCTGTCGTGCCGGTACGGATAATCGGCGTCGCGGTTGCGCAGCACTTCGGGCGCGGTCGGGACGATTGCGACGCCGCCGCCCGTGGCGCGCAGCGCATCGAGTACGCGCGCGCGGCGCTGACGGTAGATATCGGTTGCCGGAGTCAGATTGGTCATGAGTGCGGTCGGCGGTTCATCGTGCGTGGTGGAGGGCGGCGCCGCGGGCAAGGCCGGTCGCCGCGCGGCAATGTTGCGATTGTATCGCCCAACGGGAAACGCTTCCGGGTCGCCCGTGGCCGCGCGCGGGGGCAATCCGGCGGCGCATGAAATCGCCTGACGCGGGTCGGGATACACGTGGGGCGCTTCGGCGAACGCGTCGTGCGACGCCTTGGCTATCAGGCCAGGTAGACGGCCCCGCGCCTGCCCGGCATTGTTGCAATCTGTCAACAACCCGGCGCGCCGGCGGGGCGAAGCGCGGCGCGCAGCGCACGGAAAAGCTTCCGGCACCCGCCGGCGCACTTATACTTTCGCCCAATTTCAATCCAAGGCAGGATGTAATGAAACTCATCGGTTCGCTGTCGAGCCCATTTGTCCGCAAGGCGCGGATCGTGCTCGCCGAAAAGAAAATCGACTACAAGCTCGAACTCGAAAACGTCTGGGCCGACGACACGGCCATCCACGAGTACAACCCGATCGGCAAGGTGCCGTGTCTCGTGATGGAAGACGGCGCGGCCGTGTTCGATTCGCGCGTCATCTGCGAGTACGTCGACACGCTGTCGCCCGTGTGCAAGCTCGTGCCGCAGTCGGGCCGCGAGCGGGTCGAAGTGCGCTGCTGGGAAGCGCTGGCGGACGGCATCATGGACGCCGCCGTGCTGATCCGCCTCGAAGGCGTGCTGCGTGAAGAAGCGCATCGCAGCGAATCGTGGGTCGCGCGTCAACGTCACAAGATCGACGACGGCCTGATCGCGATGGCGCAAGGTCTTGCCGCGAAAGCCTGGTGCGCGGGCAATCACTACACGCTCGCCGACGTGGCCGTCGGCTGTGCGCTGGGCTATCTGGACTTCCGCATGCCGCAACTCGACTGGCGCGAGCAGCATCCGAATCTCGACAAGCACTATCAGAAGCTGTCGCAGCGTCAGTCGTTCATCGACACCGTTTTGACCTGAACCGCGCCTGCCCGATTCACCGCGCATCGACGCGCTGCCCGAGTGTCGCTTCGGCAGGATGAAGTGTTAGCGAAGCTTTCATTTTCCGCGAAAATACCTTTCGATATGTTAAAAAAGCGCTTGCCTGTCGGGCGCTTTTTCTTTGGGCGTCCGTCCGGATGAAACCGCTGCGGCGTGTTCGTTCGCGTTTGTTTGCGGTATCCGGCGGGGCGCTCGTGCTCTCGCACGACTATCCATAACATCATCACAGGGACGTTCGTCATGAAAACGATCCGCGTTGCTCTTGCTGCTGCCGCGTGTGCTGTGCTTGCCGCCTGTTCGGGGATGAGCCTTGATCCCAACACCCTTGTTCAGTCCGGCACGCAGGCCGTGCAGGCTGCATCGCTGACGGACACCGACGTGCGCACGCTGTCCGACAAGTCGTGCGCGCAGCTTGACGCGGAAAACAAGATTGCGCCGGCGAGCAGCCCGTACACGAAGCGCCTGAACAAGATCGCGGCGCAGCTCGGCGACAACATCAATGGCGTGCCCGTCAACTACAAGGTTTACCTCACGAAGGACGTCAACGCGTGGGCGATGGCGAACGGCTGCGTGCGCGTCTATAGCGGCCTGATGGACATGATGACGGACGACGAGGTGCGCGGCGTCGTCGGTCACGAGATGGGTCACGTTGCGCTTGGTCACACGAAGAAGGCGATGCAGGTGGCGTATGCGACGTCGGCGCTGCGGTCGGTGGCATCGTCGACGGGCGGCGTTACGGCCGCGATTTCGTCGTCGCAACTTGGGGATTTTTCCGAGAAGCTGATTAATGCGCAGTTCTCGCAATCGCAGGAAACGGCGGCGGACGATTATTCGTTCGATATCCAGAAGAAGAAAGGGCAGGACCCGGCTGGGCTCGTCACTGCGTTCAATAAGCTGGCCAAGCTTGATGGCGGGAAGTCGAGTATGTTGAGTTCGCATCCGGCGTCGGCGGCGCGAGCGCAGCATATTGAGCAGCGGATCGCTGCGAATAAGTAGGGTTTTTTGCGGCGCGGGCTTCGGGGCGGTGTGGTTGGTTTTGCGCTGGCATCCGCGATTTGCCTTTGCTTTCGGTGGCGTCCGTGATTTGCTTTCGCTTTCGCTGGCATCCGCGATGCGTTAGCTCGCTTCACGCGTCGCCCCTGTGCGGGG
>NZ_JAGUUD010000103.1:0-29494 GCF_020177535.1 Paraburkholderia sp. XV
GCCGCCCCGCACAGGGGCGACGCCTGAAGCGAGCTAACGTAACGCGGATGCCAGCACAAAGGCCAAAAACACCGAACAACGACACATAACGCAGGCAAAACAAATCGCGGATGCCAGCGCAAAGCAAAAGCAAAAGCAAAAGCAAAAGCAAATCACGTACGCCCACACCGCAAAATCGCCATCGCCCCCGCGTCGCAGACAAAGCACCCCCGCACCAACATCAAAACCAAAAAAATCAAAACCCACTCAACACAAGCTTCCCAATCGCCCGCCCCTCTTCCAGCAACTGATGCGCGCGCCGCAAATTCCCCGCATTGATCTTGCCAAGATCCTCACCCACCGTCGTGCGCAAAGTCCCGGCATCGATCAACCGCGCCACCTCAGTCAGAAGCTTATGCTGCTCGATCATATCGGGCGTCCCGAACATCGACCGCGTGAACATGAACTCCCAATGAAACGCGGCGCTCTTCGCCTTCAGAAGCTCGACGGGCACAGGCCTCGCATTCTCGACAATCGTCGCAATCCCACCCTGCGGCTTGATCACTGCAGCAGCCGCCGGAAAATGCCGATCGGTGTCGTTGAACATCAACACATAGTCGACCTGCTCAAAACCGATCTGCTTCAACTGCGCCGGCATATCGCCAAAATGATCGACGATATGATCCGCGCCCAACTCCTTCGCCCATTTCGCCGATTCCGGCCGCGACGCAGTCGCGATAACAGTCAGCTTCGCCAGTTGCTTCGCAAGCTGAATCCCGATCGAGCCCACCCCGCCCGCGCCGCCGATAATCAACACCGACTTGCCCGCATCCGCGCCCTGCGGCGATACGCCAAGCCGGTCGAACAGCGCTTCCCACGCCGTGATCGCCGTCAACGGCAACGCGGCCGCATGCGTGAAATCCAGCGTCGCCGGCTTGCGGCCGACAATGCGCTCATCGACGAGATGAAACTCGCTGTTCGCGCCCGGCCGCGTAATGCTGCCCGCGTAAAACACCGGGTCGCCCACCTTGAACAGCGTCACCTCCGGCCCGACGGCTTCGACTGTGCCCGCCGCATCCCAGCCAAGCACGCGCGGCCGCGTCTCGACCGTCTCCTTCGGCGCGCGCACCTTGGTATCCACCGGGTTCACGGAAATCGCCTCCACCTTCACGAGCAAGTCGTGGCCGGCCGGCTGCGGCTTGTCGAGCTCGATGTCGATAAGCGACTCGGGATTGTCGATAGGGAGATAACGGGTCAGGCCAACGGCTTTCATGACGGCTCCTTGATTCGTGTGACGTTTTTCGAAGATTTCGACGACAACGGCGGGCAACTCATCCGAGACACCGCGCCGATCGCGTTGACTCAACTGTAAGAAATTCTTTACGCTTCGAAAACCAACGTAATGACTGAAACATCTTCTGGAATTTCCGAATAATCAATGAACACGACTCCCCAGCCGTCAACCGATGAACGCGACCGCCTCGATCTGCTCGACGTCGCGCTGTTCGTGCGCGCCGCGCTGCTCGCCAACGTCTCGGCAGCGGGACGCGAGTTCGGGCTGTCGCCCGCCGTCGCGAGCGCGCGCATCGCCAGTCTCGAACGGCTGCTGGGCGCGCGCCTGCTGCACCGGACCACGCGCCGCGTCAGTCTCACGCAGGAAGGCGAAGTCTTCATGACGCGCGCCGAGACGCTGCTCGACGCGGCCGCCGCCGCGCGCGCGTCGGTTGGGCGCGGCCAGGCCGAGCCGCAGGGACGGCTGCGCGTGTCGATGCCGTCGTCGTTCGGACGACAGCACGTGTCGCCTGTGATTACGCAGTTTCTGCGGCGCTACCCGGGCGTGAGCGTCGATCTGCGGCTGACCGACACGATCGTCGATCTCGTCGATGCGGGCGTCGACGTCGGCATCCGGCTGGGCGCGCTGAAGGATTCGACGCTCATCGCCCGGCGGCTCGCAGCAAACCGCCGTGTGATCTGCTGCGCGCCGTCCTATCTGGCGAGGCACGGCGCGCCGCATCATCCGTCCGATCTCGCGCAGCACGAATGCGTGATCCTCGCCGATCAGCGCGACTGGTCGTTCGTCACGCCAGCGGGCCCGATGACCGTGCGCGTCGGCGGGCGCCTCGCGACGGATAACGGCGAAGTCATCCGCGACGCCTTGCTGGCGGGATTCGGCATCGCCTTGAAATCGACGTGGGATGTCGCGCCGTATCTGCGCAGCGGCGAACTGGTGACGGTGCTCGACGCGTATCCGCTCGGAGAAACGGTCGCGATCTGGGCGGTCTATCCGTCGCGCGCCTTCGTGCCGCCGAAAACGGTCGCGTTCATCGACTTCCTCGCCGCGCATTTCGGCGATCCGCCCTACTGGGACATCGAACTCGACCGCGACGCGAGTCAAGGCACGCGATCGTGATCGTGTGACGGGCCGTTGCGCGTACGTCGGTTTGCGGGTCAGCGGCGCTTGCCTGTTTCGCCGGAATTCTCGTTGGCGTGCGCATCGTTTTGCGTGCGTTCCTGATACTCGTCGCCGCCGCGCCGGTCGGTATCTTCAAGTCCTCGCTCCAGATCGCGATGCGCCTGCTTGCCGACGCCGCGCGGCTCATGCTCCTGCTGCGAATCCGTGCTCTGATCTGCTTCATGCGGCAACGGCGCAGCCTGCTCGTCGAACGGCCGCTTCGGCACGTTGGACTGATCGTTTCCTGCAGGGCGCGCACTCTGCGCTTCGTGATCGTCGCCCGTCGCGTGTTGTTGCGATGTCTTCATGGTCCTCTCCCTGATGTGCTCACGATGACGCCGATGCGTCTCGTGCGTTGCCGCTTCGCGGCCAGCAGCCGTCAATCGCGCTCCAGCCTGCGCCGCATGGCGGCCGTGATGCGCTGCTTCGTCTTCGCGTAGTCGGCCCACGGGTCGCTTTTCAGCGCGTCGAGCCGCTCGTGCAAATTCGCGATGTTCCATTGATCGCCCGCCGTCGTACCGGGCACTTCGTCCCATGCGAGCGGCACCGACACGCCCAGCCCCGGCCGCGCGCGCAGCGAATACGCACAGACGGTGCTCGAGCCACGGTTGTTGCGCAGATAGTCGACAAAAATCTTGCCCTTGCGATTCTGCGCACCCATCTTCGCGGCAAAGTGCTTCGGCAGCGCCGTCGCCATGTGCTGCGCGACGGCTTGCGTGAACGCCTTCACCTCGTCCCAGCCGAGCTGCTTTACGATCGGCACGACGACGTGCAGTCCCTTGCCGCCGCTCGTCTTGCAAAACGACGCGAGGCCGAGTTCTGCGAGCAGTTCGCGCGTAAGCTGGGCCGCTTCGATCATCCGCTCCCAGCCGAGCGCGGGGTCCGGGTCGAGATCGAACACCATGCGGTCGGGTTTCTCGATATTCGCGGCCACCGCGTTCCACGTATGCAGTTCGATCGTGCCCATCTGCGCAGCGCCCACCAGCGCCGCTTCGCTTTCGATGGTCAGCAGCGGCGGATGGTCCGGGTCCAGCCCCGGATGCTGCGTGATGTTGGGAATCGCGAGCTTCTGGCTGTGCTTCTGGAAGAACAGCTCGCCGCCGATGTCCTCCGGCGCGCGCACGAGCGCGACCGGCCGATCCTTCAGAAACGGCAGCATCCACGACGCAACCGACGCGTAGTATTCAACTAGCTCGATCTTGCGCGCGCCCGTGCTCCTGTCGATCACGCGGTCGGGGTGCGAGATACGCACGCCGGACACCGTCACGGTGGCGGCCTTGCCGGTCGATTTCGCCACCGCCTTGTCTCGCGATGCCGCGCCGCTCGTCTTCGCACGCTTCGTGGCGGGCGTCGGCTCGACATCCGCGGTCTTCGACGCGCGCTTTTTCGCCGTCGACGTCTTCGCCTGAGCGGCGCTTGTCTCTTCCGTCATCTGTTGCACGTCGGCTCCTTTGTCTGGCGCTTCGTGGACGATCTGCCTGGCGGGCTTGTCGTCGCGCAAGCCGACAAACGACGCCTGCCGCACGATGCCGTCACTCGTCCATTCCGCAAAATTGCATTCGGCGACGAGTTCCGGCTTCACCCAATGCACAGGCGTGCGGCTTCGTTCGCGCGGCTCGCTGGCAAACGGCATCTTCTGCGTTTCGCGTGCGTCCAGTGCCTTCTTGATCGAGCGCAGTCTGGCCGCGTCGAAACCCGTGCCGACGCGCCCCGCGTATTGCAACTTGCCCTTCGTGTCGTAGACGCCCAGCAGCAGCGCGCCGAATGCCTCGCGGCTGCCCGCCGGTTCCGAATAACCGCCGATCACGAATTCCTGACGGCGCCGGCATTTGAGCTTGATCCACGCAGGCGAGCGGCCCGACACGTAATGGCTGTCGCGCCGCTTGCCGATGATGCCTTCGAGCTGCATATCGCATGCACTCTTCAGCAACTGGCCCGCGTCGAAGCCGAAGTCTTCGGAAAAGCGCAGCGTGTCGTCGTCGACGGTATCGAGCAGCGCGCGCAGGATCGCGCGACGCTGTTCGAGCGGCACGCCGCGCAGGTCATAGCCGTTCAGATACGGCAGGTCGAACAGATACAAGGTGATGTCCTGCGGCCGGTGCGCGTCGAAGGCGTTTTGCAGCGCCTGGAAGCTCGGCACGCCGTTGCTGTCGAGCACGACGGCCTCGCCGTCGAGCCACGCGCGGTCCACGCCGATGCGCGCGATCGCCTTGACCTGCTTGCTGAACTTCGTGGTCCAGTCGTTGCCTGCGCGCGTGAAAATTTTCACGGCATCCTTCGAGTCGTGATCGATGCGCGCCAGCACGCGATAACCGTCGAACTTGATCTCGTAGACCCAATGGTCGCCGGTGGGCGCGCTGTCGACGAGCGTCGCCAGTTGCGGCTTGAGCGCCGACGGGAGCTTCGCCTCGACGGCGCCTTCTATCGACGGATGACCGGCCAGTTCGCGCAGCGATTCCGCGTTGCGCGTCGCGACGATGTCGGGGCGGTCGGCGGGGGTGCCCCTGGCCTTGCGCAATGCCGCCGCCTTCGTCGCCTTGACCGATGCGTTGGCGCGTTCCGCTCTGCTCTTCGGCTGGTCAGCGGCGGGCTTGCTGGAGACGCGTTTGCCGTTCGTGCCGCCGCGCGCCCCCGGCGCATCCGAGAGCACACTGCCCTGCCGCTCGTCGAGCACGTCGAAATCGGCTTCGCTGCGCGCAGCGTCGTCACGTTCCTTGATGAGCAGCCACTGCTCCTTGTCGCCGCTGCCGCGCATGTGGCTGCGCACCAGCGTCCAGCCGCCGTGCAGCTTCTCGCCGTTCAGGTGGAATTTGAGCTTGCCTGCCTGATACGCGTCACGCGCGCCCGCTTCGCCGCCCGCCGGTTCCCATGTGCCGCGATCCCATACGATCACCGAGCCTGCGCCGTAGTTGCCTTCGGGGATCGAACCTTCGAACGTACCGTATTCGAGCGGATGATCTTCGACATGCACGGCAAGCCGCTTGACGGACGGATCGAGGCTCGGCCCTTTCGGCACGGCCCAGGATTTGAGCGTGCCGTCGAGTTCGAGACGGAAGTCGTAATGCAGGCGTCGCGCGTCGTGTTCCTGAATCACGAACGACAAGCTGTGCGGCTTCGCGGTGTTTCTTGCGGCTGTGCTTGCACCCTTCGCACCCTTCGCACGCTTCGCGCGCGCAGCAGTCCCCGACGGCTCCGGCGTCTTATCGAAGCGGCGCTTGCGCTGATAGGTATCGAGCTTGTCGGCCATGATCGCTGTGCTCTTTGCGCCGCGAGACGTCTCCAGCGGCGCGATCCGTGTTCAGGCGGCGCGGCGCTTGCGCGCAGCCGTGCTGGTGCTCTTGCGCGCGGTGGTCCCCGCGCTTGTCTTCGCCACGGTCCCCGTCGTGCGGCGCGCCGCCTTCTTCGCGGGCGCGCGGCGTTTTGCGGGAGCCGCTTCCTCGTCGTCCGTGTCGTCGCTGGCCGCTGCACGCGTGGCGGGCTTGCCTTTGCCGCCGCGTCCGAGGCTGCGCTTGAGCAGATCGGACAAGTCGAGAATATCCGCCGACCGCGGCGCTTCGCGAGGCGTTTCGATATCCATCACCTCTTCGGTCTTGCCGGCCTGCACCTTCTTGTCGACCAGCGCGAGGATGTCGTCGCGGAACGTGTCCTTGTATTCGGACGGGTCCCATGTGTCGCTCATGTCGGCGATCAGTTTTTTCGCCATGTCGAGTTCGCGCGCCGTCACGCCTGTCTTCTTCGCGTTTTCGTCGGGCACCTTGAATTCGTCGAATGGACGCACTTCCGAGGCCCAGCGCAGCGTATTCAGCGCGAGCATCGGTCCGACGGGAATCAGCGCGGCCAGATGCTGCTTGTTGTGCATTACGACATTCGCCACGCCGATCTTGCCGGTCGCCTTCATCGCATCGCGCAGCAACGCGTACACCTTCTCGCCCTTGCGGTCGGGCGTGAGGTAGTACGGGGTGTCGAGATAAAGAAACGGGATATCGGGTGCATCGACGAACGCGAGAATATCGACGGTCTGGGTCGACTCGGGATTCGCCGCGCGAATTTCCTCGTCGGTCAGCACGACGTACCGGTCTTTCTCGTACTCGAAGCCGCGCACGATGTTCTCGCGCGTCACTTCCTTGCCCGTGCGCTTGTTGATCTGCCGATAGCCGACGGGATCGATCGTCCGCTTGTCGAGCAGATTGAAGCCGACCTTTTCGGACTTGATCGCCGGATACAGTTGCACCGGCACATGGACGAGACCGAAGCTGATCGCGCCTTTCCAGATCATATGAGCCATCGCGCGCTCCCGGGAAGTTGAACTCCGTACCAAGCAGCAAGCGTGCCCAGCGCCGATGCGGGCCGCTAACCACGCCCTGGCATGCCCGCGAGAGACGGTCGCGGCCGCGCGACGTCATCCCGCTGTAAGTCTTGCCTCAGAGGCGGAAAAAGCTACGGCTACGGGCACACTGCTTCAGGTCCGCGCTATCGGTCCGCAGATTTCACTCGACGGCGCACGGCACGGCCGCATAGCCACGAAAGCGCACGCGTCCGCCGCGCGTCGGCTCGCCGCTGATTCGATATGCAGGAAAGCGCCGTACGAAGCGTCCAATGGCGATGCGCGCTTCGAGGCGCGCAAGCGACAGTCCCGCGCACTGATGAATGCCGAAGCCGAACGCGAGATGCCGGTTCGGCGCGCGGCGGATGTCGAAGCGGTCCGGCTGCGCGAACTGCTCGGGATCGCGGTTCGCCGCGCCGATGCACAGCGTGACAGGTGTGCCCGCAGCCGCGGGCACACCGCCGATCTCCGTATCGATCATCGTCATGCGATTGCCGAGCTGGTTCGAGCTCTCGAAGCGCAGGCATTCCTCGACGGCGCTTTCGATCAGCGCCGGCTCGCGCAGCAACGCGTCGCGCTCTTCCGTCCAGACGCTCAGCGTGACGAGGCCGTTGCCGATCAGGTTGGTCGTCGTTTCGTGGCCCGCGTTCAGGATGAAGATGCAGTTTTGCAGCAGTTCGACTTCGGACAACTGCTCGCCGCCGCCCTCACCCTGTTCGCCCTGGATCAGGCGGGTGAGCACGTCGTGCTGCGGATCGCCGGGCGCAGCCCGGCGTCGCGCGACGAGATCCTTCAGATACGCGACGAACTCCGTCACCGCGCGATTACCGCGCTCGTGCTGCGCCGGCGTGAGCGAAGGTTCGAGCGCGCCGAGAATCGCAAGCGACCAGTCGCGCAACGGCTCGCGTTCGTCGTGCGGCACGTCGAGCAGATTGCCGATCACCTCGACGGGAATTGCCGCCGCGAAGTCGCCGATCAGATCGATCTCGCCGCGCCCGGCAGCGCGGTCGAGCAAGCCGTCGACGAGACGCACCAGCCCGTCCTCCATCGCGGCAATCGCGCGCGCCGTCAACGCGCCCGCGATCAGCCTGCGCACGCGCGTATGCAGCGGCGGATCGTTGAAGACGAGGCTCGTTGTGTGATGCTCGAAGAGCGGCGTGGCGCCGTACTTCGGCGCGAACTCGACTTTCTTGTCGGAGCTGAAGGTCTTCGGATCGCGATAGACGGCCTGCACGTCGCGATAGCGCGTGAGAAAAAGCGAGCCGTCCGGCATGCGCTTGACGGGCTCGTGCGTGCGCAGCGCGTGATAGACGGGGTACGGGTCCGCGTGAAACGACGTGTCGAGGTGTCGCAAATCGAACCGGCGCGCGATGTCGGCATCGTTCGACGTCGCGTTGGACGGGGTCATGGGTGTCTCCTTTTTGATCTTCGCCGCGAGCGCGGCTGAAACGTTTCGAGCCCTCAGTATGAACCATGCCGGCGCCGTGTTGCTTACCGCTCGTGGCGGAGCGAGACGCCGATGCGCGTCACGCCCGCCACGTCATGTCACGACTTCGCCGGGAATGGCACGAACGCCTTGCTGCAATCGACGGGCGACGCCTGCGCGCCCGCCGCCTGCGTCAATGTCACGCTGCTGCCTGCCCGCAACGGCAGCGTCGTGCCGCCTTCGCCAATCGAGAACTGTGCGTCCGCAACGGTCATGCTGAGCGGCGCGGCATCCGCCACGACGTTGTTCAGCGAGATCAGCAACGGATTGACCACGGCCGGACTCGGGAATCCAGCCGTTCCCGCCGACCAGCCCGATCCGAGCAGAACCGGACTGGTCGAATTGAAGCCCTGGAACGTGTAGTTCGACGCGTTGACGATGCGTATGCCGTCGAGCACGATGCCTTGCAGGTTCGGATACAGTCCGAGGCTCTTCGTGGGACTGTAGTACGGCGAGAAGATCAGCGCCTGCGGGTTCGACGTCTGGTTGCCCGTGCGAATGCACACGTTCGAATACCGGATGTTCGAGACGAGTCCGCCGCGGCTCCAGTCGGACTTGATGCGCAAGCCGTTGTCCGCACCGTCGATGCTCAGGTCGTAGACGTTCACGTTGCTCACGCTCGGGTACACGCCGCCCACGGGCGTGACGTCCGCATTGGCCACCCCGTTGTCCGACCCCGCCGATTCACTGCCGATCGACATCCCATGCCCTTCGTAAAAGCGGCTGTGCGCGACCGTGATGTTGTAGATGCGGCCGTTGACGGGCGCGGTGCCGCCTTTGATCGCCATGTTGTCATCGCCCGTGCGGATCGATGTGTACGCGATGAGCATGTTGCTAGCGTCGCCCGTGAGCTTGCCCGGGTTGCCTGGATTGCTGGTGATCGCGCCCGAGCTCGCGGGGTCGATGCCGTCGGTGTTCTTTGCATTGACGGTGCTGTACGGCACGCCCTTGTAGTTGTTCATTGCCTCGTAGGCCGCCGTCGGCGTGTAGATCTTGACGCCCCACGCAGTGAAACCTTGCACGCCGCTCGGCACGACGTGAAACTTCGGCGCGTTCTGCAGCGTCACGCGATACAGCGTGAAATTGCTGCCGTTGTTGATCTGGATGAGGCGCGGGTTGTTCTGCGACTTGTTCTGCACGACGTTCGCCTCATAACCGATGTCCCACCAGCTCATCGCGGAGCCATCGGCGCGCTTGAGCAGATTGGGATCGTCGCGCACGCTGCTGACCAGCTGGCTGCCGCCACGCCCGTCGATCGTGCCGTCGCCGACCACCGCACTGTTGCTCGTCCTGGCGGCCGTGATCAGCGCGTTGCAGCCGTTGTCGCTGGCAGTGATGAGGCCGCAGCTCGCCGTGCCCTGGGTCTTGTCGAACTGGCGCGGATCGCGCGACGCGAACAGGGTCACGCGTTTGTCGATCCACAACGTGACGCCGCTCGGCAGGTTCAGCGGGCCGGACAGGAACGCGTTCGCCCCGTTCGCGCCGGACGTCAGACGCACGACCTTGTTCGTCGAAAGGCCCGTGCTCGCGGCATTCGTGCATGCCGTCAGCGCGGCCTGGATACGCGTGGTGTCGGGGGCGGTGCTGGCGGCGTCGGCGCTATCGGGCAGCAGGCCGTTCGCCTGCGCTGTCAGCGTCGCGGGCAGCGTCTGACAGATTTGCGACGATGTCGGCAAGGTCGGTTCCGGCGGCAGCGCGACGTCGAAGGTCGTCGTGCCGACCTGGAAGCCCGGCGCGGGCGTGTCGCTGGCGGGTGTGGCGTCGGAGGCGGGCGTGGCATCCGAGGCCGGCTGATCGCCTGTCGGAGCGCTGGCGTCGCTTGCGCTGGAAGCAGCAGCGGGCGCAGCGGCAGCGTTGTTGACCACGTTGCCCCCCGACACGCCCGATGCGCCCGATGCGCCCGATACGGCCGATGCGCCCGGGCCCGACCCGCCTCCGCAGGCCGTGAGAACCAGCGCCGTCGACAACGACGCAAGCCACGCCGCTGCGGCCGCCCGCGCGGGTCGTGTTGGCGTCGATGCAAGATGTTCGATGTGAGTGCCCATGATCGCTCTGTCTTCCCTGGAGTTTGCTAAGTCGTGCAATCGCGTCTGCAGCGTTCCGACGAGCGCATCACGCTCGCCCGTCATCTGACAAGCCATTGATTTTTTCGAGGTGTTGTCAAACAACACAGAGAATATTAGCGATCCGAATCAATAAAAAACCATGTGGTAAACCCCGCTTGGTTCGACAATTCATTCCGTAGTACCAAGTGTTATTGGCAGCATATTTATGAGATAGCCTTGATCACGACGATCGCGTCCGTGAACCTGGAACGCACCGCGCGTCGATACCATCCGCAAGACTCACCGCCCTCGCCTGCGCGGCCGCATTGCACGGAACCGTTACAATGGGCGTTTCCCGTGCCTTCTTGCTGCTGTCCCTTTCCCGCGTCGACATGAATCTCGTCATCCAAAGCCTCAGCCCGCTTGCCGCCGAGCATCACAAGCCACTCATCGCGCTGTCGCGCGGCTCGAATCTCACCGTGATCGATCCGTGCGCGGTGCGCATCGAAACCGCCGACCTCGCGCAGCGCGCCGACCTCGACGTCTACTGCGCAACGCATGCGCTCGACTACGCGTTTGTCGAACCAGGCCAACGTTTGACCGACTTCGGCCTCGTCGCCATGGACATGGATTCGACGCTGATTACGATCGAGTGCATCGATGAAATCGCGGATTTCTGCGGGCTGAAGGCGGAAGTGGCGGCAATCACGGAAGCGTCGATGCGCGGTGAGATCAAGGACTTCAACGAAAGCCTGACGCGCCGCGTCGCGTTGCTGAAAGGGCTGGACGCGAGCGCACTCGAAAAGGTTTACGAAGAGCGCCTGCAACTGTCGCCGGGCGCGGCAAAGATGCTGGCGGGCGCGAAGGCCGCGGGCATGAAGACGCTGCTGGTGTCGGGCGGCTTTACGTTCTTCACCGACAAGCTGCAAGCGCGGCTCGCTCTCGACTTCACGCGCGCCAATACGCTGGAAATCGTCGACGGCAAGCTGACGGGCCGCGTGCTCGGCGAGATCGTCAACGCCGACGTGAAGGCGCGCACGCTGCGCGAAGCTTGCGACAAGCTCGGCATCGAGCCGGCCCGCGCGATCGCGATGGGCGATGGTTCAAACGATCTGAAAATGATGGCGGCGGCTGGCCTGTCCGTCGCGTTCCGTGCGAAGCCGGTTGTGCGCGAAGCGGCGAGCGTCGCGTTCAATCACGTCGGACTGGACGGATTGCTGCGGCTTTTCTGAGCCGGCGCGTTCGCTTCATAGGAACATAAAAAAGGCCCGCTCGAAACCGAGCGGGCCTTTTTGCTTCTGACTCGACGAAACGCTACACGCACGTCACGCGCGACGGGTTCAACCCAACGCGGCGAGGCATCGCTCGATATCCGCGCGCAGATCCGCTTCTTCTTCAAGACCGACGTAGAAGCGCACCAGCGTGCCGCGATGCGGCCATTGCGATTCGGTGCGCATCGACGCGACGTCGTACGGCATCGCCAGGCTTTGCGCGCCGCCCCAACTCCAACCCAGCGAGAACAGTTCCAGCGATTCGCAAAACCGGTCGATCTGTTCCGGCGTGTAGCGTGCGTCGAACACGACCGAGAACAGACCGCCCGCTCCCGTGAAATCGCGTTTGTAGAATTCATGACCAGGACAATCGGGCAGCGCCGGATGCAGCACCACGGCGATTTCCGGACGCGTCTTCAGCCACTTCGCGAGCTCGAGCGCGCTTTTATCATGCTGCTCGAAACGCACTTTCATCGACGGCAGGCTGCGCAGGATCAGCGAGCAATCGTCCGCCGACACGCCAATGCCCATGCGCATGCGCGCCAGCTTCAGCTTCAGATGCAGATCGCGATCGACGGTGATCGTCGCGCCCATCAGCACGTCGCTGCCGCCGGACTGGTACTTCGTGAGCGCCTGCATCGAAATGTCGACGCCGTGATCGAACGGACGGAACGAGAGACCCGCCGACCACGTGTTGTCGATTGCCGTGACGACGCCGCGCGCGCGGGCCACGGCCGTTATGGCGGGAATGTCGGACACTTCCATCGTCACCGAGCCGGGCGCTTCGAGCCAGATCAGCTTCGTGTTCGGCTGGATCAGGTCGGCAATGCCCGCGCCGATCATCGGATCGTAGTAGCGCGCGGTGATGCCGAAGTCCTTCGCGAGCCACTCGGCGTGATCGCGATTCGGCGAATAGACGTTGTCGGGGATCAGCACGTCGTCGCCCGATTTCACGAGGCCGAAATACACGTTCGAGATCGACGACAGGCCGGATGGCTGCAACAGCGCGTGGCTGCCGCCTTCGAGCGCGGCAAGGCGCTGCGCGAGCGCGATCGAGGTCGGCGTTGCGTGCAGGCCGTAGCGCCATTGCGCGTCGTTGCGCCAGTCGAGCGCGCGCATCGCCGCGAGGTCCGGGAAAACGACCGTCGAGGCGCGCGCCACGGGCACCGAGAACGATTCCCAGCCGGGCGTCAGCTGATCGTTCGGCTGGACGATGCGGGTCTGCAAACCGTGCTTTGGAGTCTTTTGAGTCATGGTCAAGGAAAGTTGGATTCGTCTGTGATGCGCGCGGCGCTTATTCGCCGATCGTCAGATTGCTCACGCCGTTGACGGGCTGGCCGCCGGTGCGCGGCTGCGGCGCGGACTGTTGCGTGGACTGTTGCGCCGGTTTCTGGGCCTGAACGGGCGCGGCCGACGGCGCTTTCTGCCCCGCTGCGAGCGGCCGCAACGAAAATTCCAGCGGATTGGAATCGTCGACGTTCATGCGCTCGCCTTCGATCGAGCCATCCGCGGCGAACTTGCCGACCCAGTTGCCCGTGATATGCGTGCCGTCGTTGGATTCTTCGACTTCGAGCGTGTCGCCGTCGCGGTCGCCCGCGATCAGGATGACCTCGCCCGTGTCGGCGAACTGATACTCGCCGTGTACGCCGGACGGGTCGTCGGTTTTCGCACCCAGCCGCAGCACGATCTGACGCTTGCCGAGCGTGCCCGCGTACTGCGGAAACTTCGCGAACTCGGGGCTCGGCTTGAGCGGCAGCTGGATCGGCGGCGGCGCCGCGAGTTGCTTGACGGCGTCGCTTTCCGCGTGAGTCGCGACGGGCATCGCCGCCGCGACGGCTAATGCCGCCGCCGCGATCATCGCGGGCCACGACGCCTTGTGTTTCGAGCTGGTTTCCTGCATCCGTTATTTCCTTTCAACCGGCATGACGGCGTTCTGCGCACGCCTGACAACGCCCGATACCTCGAGAACCCGCTGCGACGGGTTATACCGCAAGTTCGTTCAGCGACGGAGCGGCGCGACGCCGGGTCATCGCCGCCCCGTCCCGTCTCGCGAACGGATCAGATCCGTTCGAAGATCGCTGCAATGCCCTGCCCGCCGCCAATGCACATCGTCACGAGCGCATAACGGCCGCCGATACGCTGCAACTCGTACAGCGCCTTGACGGTGATCAGCGCGCCCGTCGCGCCGATCGGATGACCGAGCGAAATACCCGAGCCGTTCGGGTTCACCCGGGCGGGATCGAGGCCCAGTTCCTTGCTGACGGCGCAGGCTTGTGCCGCAAACGCTTCGTTCGCTTCGATCACGTCGAGATCGCCGACCTTCAGGCCGGCGCGCTCCAGCGCCTTCTGCGTCGCGGGCACGGGGCCGATGCCCATGTAATTCGGATCGACGCCCGCATGCGCGTATGCAACCAGCCGGCCAAGCGGCTTTGCGCCGCGCTTCTCGGCGACGCTGCGCTCCATCAGCACGACGGCCGCCGCCGCGTCGTTGATGCCCGACGCATTGCCCGCCGTGACCGTGCCGTTTTCCTTGGCGAACACGGCCTTCAGTTTCGCGAAGTCGTCGGCCGTCGCGTTCATGCGGACGTGCTCGTCCGTGTCGAAGACGGTGTCGCCTTTCTTCGACGCAATCGTGATGGGGAGAATCTGTTCCTTGAAGTAGCCGCTCTCGATCGCCTTCGCGGCGCGGCGGTGCGATTCGAGCGCAAGCGCGTCCTGTGCGTCGCGCGAGATGTCGTATTTCTTCGCGACGTTTTCGGCCGTCACGCCCATGTGGATCGACTGAAACGGATCGTGCAGCGCGCCGAGCATCATGTCGACGATGCTGGCGTTGCCCATGCGCTGGCCGAAGCGCGCAGACGGCATGATGTACGGCGCGCGGCTCATGCTTTCCGCGCCGCCGCCGATCGCGATATCCGCGTCGCCGAGCAGCACCGATTGCGCCGCCGATACGATTGCCTGCAAGCCCGAGCCGCACAACCGGTTCACGGTGAGCGCAGGCGCATGCTGCGCGACGCCACCGTTGAGCGCTGCGACGCGCGCAAGGTACATGTCTTTCGGCTCGGTATGGATGACGTTGCCGAACACGACATGGCCGACTTCGTCGCCGGCGACGCTCGCACGCGATAACGCCTCGCGCACGACGCGCGCGCCGAGATCCGTCGGCGCGAAGTCTTTGAGGCTGCCGCCGAAGTCGCCGATTGCCGTGCGCACGCCGCTCACTACCACCACTTCACGTTGCATCGCTTGCTCCTCTCTCTCGTCTCAGATGAATGTCATGCGCCCCGTTGAAGACGCGCATGACCTTGCCTTGCTGACCATACCCGAGTTGCCGGATTTCCGCGTTGAATCCGACGCCATTGCGCGGCGGTGCTGGCGACGCGCGCGCATGAGCATGCGCTCAGGCGCCGAGAAGCCTTTCGACCGTCGCGCGATCGGGAATCGGCGCGACGGCGCCGAAGCCTTGCGTCGACAGCGCGGCCGCGACATTCGCGTAGCGCGCCGCCTGGAAGGGATCGTCGCCCGCAGCGATGCGCGCGATGAACGCGCCGCCGAAGCAGTCGCCCGCGCCAGTCGCATCGACGGCATGGACGACGTGGCCGGGCACGACACGCCGCTCGTCGGGCGTCGCGATATAGGAGCCTTCCTTGCCGAGTTTCAGCGCGACGACGCGCGGCCCTTGCGCGAGCAGAAAATCGACGATGTCGTCGCGCTCCGTCAAACCCGTCAGTTCAGTGACGTCGTCCCAACTGGGCAGGCAGATGTCCGTCTGACGGATCGCTTCGAGCATCACGGCGCGCGCCCGCGCGAGCGGCCACAGCTTGAGGCGCAGATTGGTGTCGAAGCTCACCAGCACGTCGTTCGCGCGCGCGTGCGCGATCGCGGCGAGCGCCGCGTCACACGCGCTCACGCTGATCGCGAGACTGATGCCCGACAGATGGATGACCTTCGCGGCGGCGATTGCGTCGAGCGGCAGATCGCGCGGCGCGTAGCGGCTCGCCGCCGAACCCGCGCGCAGATAGTCGAACTGATGGCCGGACGGACCGTGCGACACGAAATACACGCCCGTCGGCGCCTGATCGTCGACGCGCACGAACGCGGTATCCACCTGCTCGCGCTGCCACAGATCGAGCAGCAAACGCCCGAACGGATCACTGCCGACAGCCGATACGAAACCCGTCGACGCCCCTTGTCGCGCGGCCGCGATGCAGAAGTTCGACGTGTCGCCGCCGAAGCCTTGCAAATAAGTGGGCTGGTTGATTCCGGACTGGTTGAATTCGACCATGGCCTCGCCGAGCGCGAGGATGGACGGTGTGTTCGAGGGCATGGCCTAGACCTCGCCCCACAGGTCGTGGCCGTCGGCACCCGTGATCTTCACCGACACGAAATCGCCGACCTTGTAACGCTTCGACGCCTTGGTCGCCGGCGCGATATAAACGACGCCGTCGATCTCCGGCGCATCCGCCGCCGTGCGGCCGACGCCGCCATCGGCATTGATCTCGTCGACCAGCACCTTCAGCGTCTTGCCGACCTTGCGCGCGATGCGCTTCGCCGAGACTTCTTCCGCCACTTCCATGAAGCGCGCGCGACGCGCCTCGCGGACTTCATCGGGCAACGCGCCGTCGAGTTCATTGGCACCCGCGCCTTCGACGGGCGAATACGCGAAGCAGCCGACGCGATCGAGTTCCGCCTCGCGGATGAAGTCGAGCAGCGTTTCGAACTGTTCTTCCGTTTCGCCGGGGAAGCCCGCAATAAAGGTGCTGCGAATGGTCAGGTCCGGACAGATTTCGCGCCAAGCGCGCACGCGCTCGAGCACTTTCTCCGCGTTTGCGGGACGCTTCATGCGCTTGAGCACTTCGGGGTGCGCATGCTGGAACGGCACGTCGAGATACGGCAGCACATGGCCCTTGAGCGGACCTTCCGCCATCATTGGAATCACTTCGTCGACGCTCGGATATGGATAGACGTAATGCAGACGCACCCACGCGCCGTACTGCGCGGCGAGTTCGCCGAGCGCGCCGACCAGGTCCGTCATGCGCGTCTTGATCGGCTTGCCGTTCCAGAAGCCGGTGCGGTACTTGACGTCGACGCCGTAGGCGCTCGTGTCCTGCGAGATGACGAGCAGTTCCTTCACGCCCGACTTGAAGAGGTTCTCCGCTTCCAGCATGACTTCCGCGACGGGGCGCGACACGAGGTCGCCGCGCATCGACGGGATGATGCAGAACGTGCAGCGGTGATTGCAACCTTCGGAAATCTTCAGGTACGCATAATGGCGCGGCGTGAGCTTGACGCCGGCGGCGGGCACGAGATCGACGAACGGATCGTGCGGTTTCGGCAGATGGCTGTGCACGGCCTGCATCACTTCGCCTAGCGCGTGCGGCCCCGTCACGGCGAGCACCTTCGGATGCACTTCTTCGATCAGGTTCGAGCCGCTCGCGCTCTGCTTGGCGCCGAGGCAGCCGGTGACGATCACCTTGCCGTTTTCCGTGAGCGCTTCGCCGATGGCGTCGAGGCTTTCCTGGACGGCTTCGTCGATGAAGCCGCAGGTGTTCACGACGACGAGATCCGCGCCGTCATAGGTGCCGGAGATTTCGTAGCCCTCGGCGCGCAGCTGCGTGATGATCTGTTCGGAGTCGACGAGGGCTTTCGGGCATCCGAGGGAAACGAACCCGACCTTCGGAATCGAAGCGGTCGGCGCAGCGGGGGTCGAAGTCTGCGACATAGAGAATGGTCCGGCGAGAGCGATGAGTGACGCGATAGTTGAGGGCTTGGGCGTGCAGCCCGGGCGCCGGAATCGCGGCAAACGTGGGTGCACCGTGCGACGGTGCCCTCGTGGCGAGGACCGTCGCGAAATGGGGCCATGTGGATCTTGTGGGAAGTCGATTAGGCCCGCGCAAGCAACCTGGGATTATACCGTGAGAGCGGTCAAGCGGCGTACGGCGCGGCGGTTAGCGGAGATCGCCGCCAAAGCGCGCATGGAGAAAGTCACGTGGCCATCCGGCGCCCGTCTCACGAAGCAAGTTCGAACCTGAACTTCTTGCCGAGCGCATTCGCGGCGCTTGCCAGCGTTGTCAGCGTGAGGCTCGTATCGTTCTGATCCAGCAAGCGGTTCAACGCCGCACGGCTCGTATTCATCTTTGCAGCCATTCGGGTTTTGGTCAGATTCTGCGCTTTCATTTCCTGCTCGATCTGCCAGGCGATCACGCGCTTCATCGCCGTAGCCGTGACTTCCTCAAGCAGCGATTCCTCGGCAAGGAAATCGTCGAAATTTCCACCTACGTGCTTGCTTGTCATCACTCACCTCAAGAGACCTGACGCCCGCACAAAACGCCCGAACGCGGACACGCTCCAGGAGAAACATCGAGACGTGATTTAATCCGTTGGCGACAAAATGCCAACGGAAAATTGAATCGACCCATTCACCGAATAAAACCGGCTTTTCGTTTTACTGGTAGTGAAGTTCCATGACAAATGCTTGATCTCCGTAAAATACAAAACAGCCGCGCCGGTTTTTTATGCGGCCGCTTCTTGATGGGGACTCAGGCTTGTCGAGCTAGTCAGCGATATTCAATGAGAGACTCGAGTCACGGGTGAGGTCCGGACTAGTATTATTTCTTTTGATCAGCAGCCCATGTCAACACTAGCGGCTCTGATTTTATTTAGCTAAAAATCAGCAAACTCGAAATATCAAAAAATTAATCTCAATCAGATATTTCATGCCGATCAACATTTTGGGACTGCATGCCGCAACGTGCAGAAAATGACCAGGCTTAGCCAGACATCGACGAGAAACAGACGACCCTCTGCCCGGCGCGCGCCGCCGGGCAGATTCAATTATGCAGCCCGCTCGCGCAGCCTTTTACTTCTTCTCCGGCTCCGGATTTCCTTGCGGCGTCGGCTGCGTAAACGGGAACGTGCTGAACATCGTCTTCGCCTGGTTCTGCATCTGCTCCTGCATCTGCACGAACATGTTCTTCGATTGCTCGATGTAACTCGTCATCATCCCCTGCATCATCGGGGCTTGCATGTTCATGAACTGCGACCAGACCTCCGGATTCATCGTCTTGCCCTCGTACAGGCCCTTCGACTGATCCGCGAGTTTGCTCTGAATATCGATGAACGCCTGGATGTTCTTTTCCAGGTACGTGCCCATCATGCCCTGCATCGCATGCCCGTAGAAACGGATGATCTGCGACAGCATGATCGACGAGAACATCGGCAGGCCGCCACTCTCCTCCTCGAGAATGATCTGAAGCAGGATGCTGCGCGTCAGGTCTTCGTTGCTCTTGGCATCGATGACCTTGAAATCCTCCTGATCCAGCACGAGCTGCTTCACATCGGTCAACGTGATGTAAGTGCTGGTCTCTGTATCGTACAGTCGACGGTTCGGATATTTCTTAATGAGTCGTTCGGCTGTTTTCTTTGTAGTAGTGGTCATGTAACGCCTTTGAGCGCGAATGAAGCGCAGAAACGGCGTCCTGCCGAACGCACAGCAAAACGCTGCGCGTACAAGACGCCGCCGGAAACATCTGAACCATGCAACATCCTGCTTCGTTCGAGCCACCACGAACCAGGACGTCCACGGATCAGCCCATATGCAGGCCGCCGTTCAGCGAGAAGTCGGCCCCCGTCGAGAAGCCCGACTCGTCCGACGCCAGCCATGCAACGATCGACCCGATTTCATCCGGCGTGCCCAGACGGCGCACCGGAATCGTCGCGACGATCTTTTCCAGCACATCGGCGCGAATCGATTTCACCATGTCCGTGCCGATGTAGCCCGGCGAAACGGTATTGACCGTCACGCCCTTGGTAGCCACTTCCTGCGCGAGCGCCATCGTGAAACCGTGAATCCCTGCCTTCGCGGTCGAATAGTTTGTTTGACCGAACTGGCCTTTCTGGCCGTTCACCGACGAGATATTGATCACGCGGCCCCAGCCACGCTCGACCATGCCGTCGATCACCTGTTTCGTCACGTTGAACAGGCTGGTCAGGTTCGTGTCGATCACGGCCGTCCAGTCTTCATGCGTCATCTTGCGGAATACGACGTCGCGCGTGATGCCTGCATTGTTGACCAGCACGTCGATTTCGCCGACTTCGGCCTTCACCTTGTCGAACGCGGCCTTGGTCGACTCCCAGTCGCCCACGTTGCCTTCCGACGCAATGAAGTCGAAGCCCAGAGCCTTCTGATCTTCGAGCCATTTCACGCGACGCGGGGAATTCGGGCCGCAACCTGCGATCACCTTGAAGCCATCCTTGAGCAGACGCTGGCAAATGCTCGTGCCGATGCCACCCATGCCGCCCGTTACGTACGCAATTCGTTGTGACATAACACACACTCCATTATCGTTTTACGAGGCGCCAGCCGCCTCGTGCTTCGCCTTCCAATGTCCGATGCGCCCGCCGCGCCCAATGCGACCAGGCGCGCGAAAGCATCGGACCGCGCCGCGCCGCCAGTCGCCGTCGGGCGACACCGGCAGGCGCGGCGGCCTCCTTGTGAAACGACTGCTTACGGACGCTCGACCGCGAGCGCCACGCCCATGCCGCCGCCGATGCACAGCGACGCCAGGCCTTTCTTGGCATCGCGCTTCTGCATTTCGTGCAGCAGCGTGACGAGAATCCGGGCGCCGGATGCGCCGATCGGGTGGCCGATCGCGATCGCGCCGCCGTTCACGTTCACCTTCGACGTATCCCAGCCCATCTGCTTGTGCACGGCCAGCGCCTGCGCCGCGAATGCCTCGTTGATTTCCATCAGGTCGAGGTCGTTCACGCTCCAGCCCGCGCGCTCCAGGCAACGGCGCGATGCCGGCACCGGGCCCATGCCCATCACCTTAGGATCGACGCCCGCGTTCGCGTACGCCTTGATGCGCGCGAGCGGCGTGAGACCCAGTGCCTCGGCCTTCTTCGCCGACATCACGACCACGGCTGCCGCGCCGTCGTTCAGGCCCGACGCATTCGCCGCCGTCACCGTGCCTTCCTTCGAGAAAGCCGGCTTCAGGCCCGCCAGCGACTCGGCCGTGACGCCGTGGCGCACGAATTCATCCGTTGCGAACGACAGCGGATCGCCCTTTCGCTGCGGAATCTGGATCGGCACGATTTCATCATCGAAGCGGCCGGCCTTCTGTGCGGCTTCCGCCTTATTCTGCGAGAGCGCCGCGAACTTGTCCTGGTCTTCGCGCGAAATGCCGTATTCCTTCGCGACGTTCTCAGCCGTCACGCCCATGTGGTACTGGTTGTACACGTCCCACAGGCCGTCGACGATCATGCTGTCGATCAGCTTCGCGTCGCCCATGCGGAAGCCGTCGCGCGAGCCCGGCAGCACGTGCGGCGCCGCGCTCATGTTTTCCTGGCCGCCCGCGATGACGATGTCCGCGTCGCCCGCGATGATCGCGTTGGCGGCCAGCATCACGGCCTTCAGACCCGAGCCGCACACCTTGTTGATGGTCATGCCGGGCACTGCCATGGGCAGGCCGGCCTTGATCAGCGACTGACGCGCCGGGTTCTGTCCCGAGCCCGCCGTCAGCACCTGACCGAGGATGACTTCGCTTATTTGCTCGGGCTTGAGGCCCGAGCGCTCCAGCACGGCGCGGATCACCGTGGCGCCCAGTTCCGGCGCCGCAATCTTCGCCAGCGACCCACCGAATTTGCCGACAGCCGTGCGGGCCGCCGATACGATCACTACGTCAGTCATTTTCGTTTCCTCCGGAGGCTGCGGCGACATGCTCCACAGTACCCCGTCAAGTTGATAATCCGGTCAAGTCAGCGTTACTGCGATACAGCGTCTGTCTCACTCCATCCGTCGTCAGTCGTTTTCCGTCAGGGGGCGGTCGCTCTTTTCACGTCGACGGCGACCCTATCCGAATGATTCGGCCCCCGAACGATTATTCGCGCTGCTGCACGTAGCGGCCAGGCGCAGGCTCGATCACCGGAAACTCCGCCGAGCCAGCTTGCGCCGCGGGCTTCACCTTCTTGCCGCCGAACTGGGCGAGCCAGCCCGTCCATTCGGGCCACCAGCTGCCGGGCGTTTCCGTCGCGCTTGCGAGCCAGTCGGCGGGATTGTCGGGCAGCGTTTTATCGTCGCCCGCCACCGACCAGTAGCTGCGCTTTTTCTTCGCCGGCGGATTGATCACACCGGCAATATGGCCCGACGCGCCGAGCACGAACTTGCGTGGCCCGGTCAGCAGCGGCACCGACGCATACGCCGTTTCCCACGGCACGATGTGGTCTTCGCGCGAGCCGTAGATGAACGTCGGCACGTCGATGCGGGTCAGGTCCACCTTCTCGCCGCACGTGGTGAGCGCGCCCGGTTCGCGCAGCTTGTTTTCCAGATACGTGTTGCGCAGGTACCAGCAGTACATCGGGCCCGGCAGGCTCGTCGAATCGCTGTTCCAGTACAGCAGGTCGAACGGCATCGGCGTGCGGCCCTTAAGGTAGTTGTCGACGACGTAGTTCCATACGAGGTCGTTCGGGCGCAGGAACGAGAACGTGTTCGCGAACTCGAGGCCGCGCATCAGGCCAGGCGGCGTGCCGTTCTTGCCGCCGATGGTCTGCTCGCGCATCTGCACATGCGCTTCGTCGACGAAGATGTCGAGTATGCCCGTGTCGGCGAAGTCGAGCATCGCCGTGAGCAAGGTCATCGATGCCGCGGGATGCTCGCCGCGCGCCGACGCCACGGCTAGCGCCGTCGCGAGCAGCGTGCCGCCGATGCAGAAGCCGAGCGTGTTGATCTGCTCGCGGCCGCTGATCTGGCGCGTGGTTTCGATCGCGGCCAGCACGCCGTCGCCGATGTAGTCGTCCCAACCCTTGTCGGCGATCGATTGATCCGCGTTGCGCCACGAAATCAGATACACCTGATGGCCCGACTCGACCGCGTGCGCGACCAGCGAGTTCTCGGGCTGGAGATCGAGGATGTAGTACTTGTTGATGCAAGGCGGCACGATCAGCAGCGGCCGCTCGTACACGGTCGCCGTGCGCGGCTTGTACTGGATCAGCTGCATCAGCTCGTTCTCGAACACGACGGAACCTTCCGACATCGCGAGATTCTTGCCGACCACGAAACGCGATTCGTCCGTCTGCGAGATCTTGCCGCGCTGCATGTCGTTGAGCAGATTCATCACGCCCTGACGCAGGCTTTCGCCGTTGCTTTCGAGCAGTGTCTTTTGCGCTTCTGGATTCAGCGCGAAGAAGTTGCTCGGCGAGGCGGCCGCGGTCCATTGCTGCACGGCGAAGCGGATGCGCTCGCGGGTTTTCTGGTCGGTTTCGAGCGCGTCTACCAGTTCCTGCAGATAGCGCGCGTTCAGCAGATACCACGCTGCCGTGTACGCATAGACGGGCGTCGTCTTCCATGCATCCGAACTGAAGCGCCGGTCCTTGAGCTCGATAGCCGAGGAGCTCGTCTGCGTCGACTGTTGCAGCAACTGCATCGCCTCGCGCGAATAGTCTGACTGCAACTGCTGCAGACGCCCGGACGGGATGGATGCGCTCGGCACCTTCAACCCGGCAAGCTGCTGCGTGAACTGTTGCGCAATCTGCGGATTGAATGCCTGTCCGAAGAATGCGTTGAACGGTTGAGCTTCGGCCGGACCGTTCGGTTGAGCTTGCGTTTGCGCAAACTGTTTGGCCAGTTGCTCGAAGAAAGGATTCGCGAATGGCAGCGAACCAGCCTGCGCCGTCGCCGCTTTCGCGAAGTCGGGCATGGCGGGGACACTAAATGGATTGCCGTTCGCTGCAGCCTGCGCGCCTATCGAACGCCATGCGTTCATCCAGGCATCGAACCATTGATGCACCCCTGCCGCATCCGCCTGCTGCTGCGTGCGGTCCGACGAGGTGTCCGTGCGAGAAGAAGTCGAGGAAGTTTGAGATGCAGCCATGCCTGCTTTTAACCGAAAGGTCCTCGCGGACGGGTTGAGAGGCAGGTACTCGCGCGGGAGCAGCGAATGGTTCGCGACCGCGTTACGTCCTTGCCCAGTGGAGAACATTCTTGCGCCCCATCGCAAGGCATGTCAATGCTTGTTCCCGATTTTGCCGCACTGCGATATTTTTTTCATCATCGTTTTCCCGATGTATATGAAACCGAATTGCCGATGGAACAAACGCTCGCGCTGTGCAATGCAAAACGAGCCCGCTACTACGGGCTCGTCTGGCTGATGGAGGAATGCGCGGAACGCTTATGCACTGCGCAACCGCGTAGGTCTTCTTATTTTCGCGCAGTGCAACATAAGACCGTATAGGACCCCGCTTAACGTCGGGTCAGGCGCAGCAAAATTGCTTTTGTGCAGCGGGAGTTAGACGCGCCTGTCATTGATCCGCGAGCCAGATCAGCGCGGCCATCCGGCCTGTTTCGCGATCGCGTCGATAGGAGTAGAAGCGCTCGCGTTCGGTGACCGTGCAGTGATCGCCGCCTGTTACGTTCGTCACGCCAATCTGCGCGAGACGCCAACGCGCGAGCCGCGGCAGATCCGCGAGGAACTTGCCGGCGTTCAACGGGTGTTCGACGAAGGCGCTGGCGACGGCCTCGCGTTGTGTGCCGCCGACACCGTTCATGAAGGCGTCACGCACGTCTGGTCCGACCTCGAAGGCCTGCGGGCCGATGCATGGGCCCAGGTAAGCATGCAACGCTGACATGTCAGTGCCCGCGAGCGACGCGACACGCTGCGCCGTATGCTCCACGACACCCGACGCGAGACCGCGCCAGCCCGCATGCGCAGCGCCCACCGCGCGGCCCTGCGGATCGCATAGCAGGACGGGCATGCAATCGGCGATCATCACCACGCATACCGTGCCCGTCCGGTCGGTCACGCTGGCATCGGCTTGCATCAGCGGTTCGCCGCGCCGTGTGGCGGCCAGCACGTCGCCGGCGTTCACGACGGTCGCGCCATGAACCTGCGCGAGCCATGCGGCTTCATCGCGCGCCGTCAGCCGCATCAGACGCGCACGGTTGGCTTCGACATGCGCGGGATCGTCGCCCGACTTTCTGCCGAGATTCAGCCCGCCCGCTCCATCGACGCCATCGCGCCATGTGCCGAACGGCGGCAGGCTGACGCCGCCGTTGCGCGTCGTGACGAGCGCCCGCACGCGCGGCGACACGGACCACTCGGGGCGCAACACGTCGTTGGTGGTCAGCTCAGGCAGCGTCATGCGCGGTCGTCCTTGTCGGGTGATGGTTCGTCGTCTTCATCGTCGTAATCGTCTTCGATCGATGCGTCGGCTTCATCGTCGTAGTCGTCGTACTCGTCGAAATCTCCCTGGTACGCAGCGTCGTGCTCGCGGCCGAGGCCCAACGCTTCGGACAGTTCAGCGATATCGTCGGGCACGTCAGCGCGCCATTGCATCGTGCGGCCCGTGCGCGGATGAACCAGCGCGAGCCGCCACGCATGCAGCGCCTGGCGCGCGAAGCCGCCCGGCAGCGGCGTCACCGAGCGCTGGCCGCGCGCACGTCCGTACACTGGGTCGCCTAGCAGCGGATGGCCGACATGGGCGCAATGCACGCGAATCTGATGGGTGCGCCCGGTTTCCAGATCGCAGTGAATCGCCGAGACGGGCTGACGCTCCCATATGGCCGAATCGATGCGCCGGAAGTGCGTGCGCGCCGGCTTGCCCGCGGCGCCCGTCACCACGGCCATGCGGGTGCGCTCGCGCGGATCGCGGCCGATCGGCGCGTCGATCGTGCCTTCGTCGCGCATGTTGCCCCACACGAGCGCGAGATAGCGGCGTTTCACGGTGCGCGCCTGCAGCTGGCGCACGAGGTCGGTTTGCGCTTCGAGCGTGCGCGCGACGACCATCAGTCCCGAGGTCTCCTTGTCCAGCCGATGCACGATGCCCGCGCGCGGCAGGCCCGCGGCCGCGTCGCCATAGCGATGCAGCAGGCCGTTGAGCACCGTGCCGCTCCAGTTCCCCGCAGCGGGATGCACCACGAGGCCGGCCGGCTTGTTGATCACGACGAGCGTGTCGTCTTCATAGACGATGTCGAGCGGCACGGGTTCGGGCGTGAACGCAAGCTGCTCGGGCAGCAGATCGGGCACCAGCTCGATCGATGCGCCAAGCGGCACCGGCTGGCGGATTTTCGCGGGCTGTCCGTCGACGCGCACACGCTGCGCCTCGATCCAGCTTTGCAGCCGGCTGCGTGAAAACTCCGGAAAGACTTTGGCGAGCACCTTGTCGAGGCGCTCCCCGGCGAGCTCGGACGGCACCGTGACGACTCGCGGCGCTTCGTCTGCGCGCCGCGCGGAGCCTTGCTCCGCGCCGGATGCAGACGGTGGGGAGAGCGCGTCGCCGACCAGATCGTCGTCAAGGGCATCGGTGCCCGGGTCACCTGCCGATACGTTGGCGGGGTCGGCGCTTGGGCTATAATCTTTGTTGCTCTTCCGCGCGCCCTGACCGGGATGCTGAGCGGGACGCGGAGTATTGGAACGGGTCATCGAGACTGGGTCACCTGGACGTAAAGCTAGACTGGAAAATGCGAGCCTTGAACATCATTACTCAAACTGTTCGAAAGACGGTGGCCCAAAAGCTGGCCAGGAAAGCAGCCCTCTATGGCGCTTCCATGGCAGCCGTTACGCTGGTGGCGGCCTGTCACGGCCTGCCGGAAAAGACCGACGAAACGGCCACGTGGACCAACAATAAATTATATACGGAGGCGCAAGACGCCTTGAGCGGTGGCGACTTCGGCAAGTGCGCGAAATACTTCGAAGCACTCGAAGGCCGCGACCCGTTCGGCCACTTCGCGCAGCAGGCGCAGATCAACGTCGCGTACTGCAACTGGAAGGACAGCGAAACGGACGCCGCCGACCAGGCCGTCAACCGCTTCATCCAGCTTCACCCGGATCACCCGGACATTCCCTACGCGTACTACCTGAAGGGCATGATCCACTTCAACGACGATCTGGGCCTGTTCGGCCGCTTCTCGGGCCAGGACATGAGCGAGCGCGATCCGAAGTCGCTGCGCGAGTCGTATGACGCGTTCAAGGTCGTCGTCGACAAGTACCCGCAGAGCAAGTACGCGCCGGATGCGGCCCAGCGCATGCGCTATATCGTGAACGCGCTCGCGTCACACGAAGTGCACGCAGCGGACTACTACTACCGCCGTGGCGCGTATGTGGCCGCCATCAACCGTGCGCAGCTCGCGATCAAGGAATACAAGAACGCGCCCGCGATCGAAGACGCGCTGCACATCATGATGCTGTCGTATCAGAAGCTCGATCAGCCCCAGCTTGCGGACGACACGAAGCGCATCCTGGCGGGCACGTTCCCGGACAGCCCGTACATCACGGGTCATGCACGTCCGGGCAAGGAAAAGTCCTGGTGGCAGTTCTGAGGGCAGTTCTGACTCGCCTGACCGGATAAAAAAACGCCACGGTTGCATACCGTGGCGTTTCTGTTTCTGGCGTCCGCGTTTCCGTGTCTCCGCGTTGATGCATAGGGCGCACGCTTCAGTCCGTCACATTCAGTCGCGCTCGAAGAGTGCGATCGACTCCACGTGCGAGGTGTGCGGGAACATGTTCACGACACCCGCGCCCTTCAGCCGGTAGCCCGCTTCGTGCACGAGCAGGCCCGCGTCGCGCGCGAGCGTCGCCGGGTTGCACGACACGTAGACAATGCGCTTCGGCAACGGCCCTTCGCCGCTCTGCGCAATGTCCGCGAGCGCCTTCGACACCGCGAGCGCGCCTTCGCGCGGCGGATCGATCAGGTATTTGTCGAAATGACCGAGCGCGCGGATGTCGTCGGCGGTGACTTCGAACAGATTGCGGCACGCGAACGACGTATGGCTGTCGACGCCGTTTTCCTTCGCGTTGTCGAGCGCGCGCGAGGTCAGCACCTCGCTGCCTTCGATACCCACCACTTCCCGCGAGATCCGCGCGAGCGGCAGCGTGAAGTTGCCGATGCCGCAGAACAGATCGAGCACGCGGTCGGTCTTCGCCGGTGCCAGCAGACGCAGCGCGCGGCCGACCAGCACGCGGTTGATCTGATGGTTGACCTGCGTGAAGTCGGTGGGACGGAACGGCATGCGGATGCCGTATTCGGGCAGCGTGTAATCGAGCTGCGCGTCGAGCGGATAGAACGGATAGACCGTGTCCGGCCCCTTCGGCTGCAGCCAGAACTGGACATTGTGCTGATCGGCGAAATCGCGCAGCAGCTGTTCGTCGGCCTCGTTGAGCGGCTCCAGAACGCGCAGCACGAGCGCCGTCACCGATGAGCCGACGGCCAGTTCGATCTGCGGCATGCGGTCGCGAATCGACAGCGCTTCGACCATGTGCCGCAGCGGCACCAGCATGTCGGACACGTGCGGCGGCAGCACTTCGCAGCTCGTCATATCGGCGACGTAGCTGCTCTTCTTTTCGTGGAAACCGACCAGCACGCCGCCCTTCTTCGCGACGTGGCGCACGGTGAGGCGCGCGCGATAGCGGTAGCCCCAGGACGGGCCGTGGATCGGCCGGAACACGGTTTCCGGGCGCAGCTTCGACAGATGGACCAGATTGTCTTCGAGCACGCGCTGCTTGACGGCGATCTGCGCGCGCACGTCGAGATGCTGCATCGAACAACCGCCGCAGATGCCAAAAAACTTGCACTGCGGGCGGGTACGGATCACGCTCTCTTTAAGAATATCGACGAGTTGCGCCTGTTCGAAGCTGGGCTTTTTGCGGTAGCTCGAATAGGTGACGCGTTCGCCGGGCAGCGCGCCCTCGACGAAGATGACCTTGCCGGGCGAGCCGTCTTCCGTGACGGTGCGGCCGACGCCACGCGCTTCCATATCGAGCGACTCGATATCGAGTTCGGGCGCCTTGAAGGGACCGGCGGCAGCGTCTTCGCGCGCCTGCTTGCCCTTTCTGGACGAGCGCGTTTTACCAATGTGGGGGACAGTTTCGGACACCTGCGACTTCCTGACAGACTGTGTAAAAGTGGGACCAAACACGAGATTGTAGACGAACGACACACACCGACGGAGATTTGACGATGCGACTGATCAGCTGGAATGTCCAGTGGGGACGCAGTGCGCACGGCGACGTGAACCTGACGCGAACGCTCGACGAGGCACGCCGGCTCGTTGATTTCGACGTGTTGTGCCTGCAGGAAGTCACGCGTGGCTTTTCGGTGCTGGCGGGGCATCCGGGCGACGACCAGTTCGCCGAGATCGCGGACGCCCTGCCGGGATTCACGGTGCTCGAGGCGATCGGCGCGGATCTGCCCGCGTTGAAGCTCGATGCGCCGGCGGCGCCGCGACGGCAGTTCGGCAATGCGATCGCGACGCGTCTGCCTGTCGAGCGTGTGATCCGCCATTCGTTGCCGTGGCCGGTCGATCCGGAGGCGCCGTCGATGCAGCGCGTCGCGCTTGAGGCGGTGCTGCGCGCGCCGGGCGGCTCGGTGCGGGTGATCGTGACGCATCTGGAGTTTTATTCGCTGAAACAGCGGCTCGCGCAGGTCGACCGGCTGCGCCAGTTGCAGCAGGAAGCCGCTGGGCATGCGGCGCATCCTGTTTCCGCCGAGAACGCCATTGGGCCGTTTGCTGATACCGGGCGGCCGGTCAGTGCCGTCGTGTGTGGCGACTTCAATAGCGCATACGATAGTGATGCATACCGGCGGATGCTCGAGCCGCTCGAGGGCAGTCCTTCGTTTATCGATGCCTGGACCACGTTGCATCCCCGTCAGACGCCGCCTATGACGGCAGGTGTCTTTGACAAGGTCCAGTGGGCAGATGGGCCGCTGACCTGCGATTTCGTATTTGTCACTGAGGATTTGCGGATGCGGTTACGTAGGTGTGAGGTCGATGGCGCGACCCGCGCTTCGGATCATCAGCCTATCTTGGTCGAGTTGGGTTGAGGTTTTTTTTTGGGTTTTTTTTGTCTGCGACGATGGGGTGGTTTGCTTGCTTTTGCGCTGGCATCCGCGTGACGTTAGCTTGCTTCAGGCGTCGCCCCTGTGCGGGGCGGCACCTACTTTTCTTTG
>NZ_JAGUUD010000104.1:0-29421 GCF_020177535.1 Paraburkholderia sp. XV
CCGCCCCGCACAGGGGCGACGCCTGAAGCGAGCTAACGTAACGCGGATGCCAGCGAAAGCAAAAGCAAAAGCAAAAGCAAAAGCCAATCGCAGATACCAACGCAAAGACAAAAAACACCCCATCAAAGCATGCGCAGCAAAAAACCCTTACCTCAACCCAGCCACCACCCGCCCCATCTCTTCAATCCCACTCTCAAACAACCGTGCAAAGAACGGCATCATATTGGGCAACATCAACTGAATCAGCAGCAAACCAGTAATAACAGTAACCGGCAGCCCAACCTGAAACACCCCAATCTGCGGCGCAGCCCGATTAAGAATCCCCAGCGCAAGATTGGTGATAAGAAGCGCAGTGACAATCGGCAGAGAAAGCAGCAGTGCAGCACTGATCACAGTGCTCCCCCATCCAGCCAGCACACGCCATCCATTGGCGCCGAGCAGATTTGCCGACACAGGCAGCGCCTGAAACGTCTGAATCAGAGCAGAAATGACCTGCAAATGCCCATCGAACGCGAGAAACGTCAAAATCGCGAGCATGTTCATATACCGCGACATGACGTCAGTCGAACCAGCGGCATGCGGATCGAAGAACGTCGCGAACCCGAGCCCCATGCTCATGCCCATGATGTCGCCGGCCGCCTGAATCGCCCCAAACACGAGCTGCATCGTAAAACCGAGCGCCGCACCGATCAAAAACTGATTGACGATGATCCACACGCCCTGCGCGGAAAACACAGTAACCTGCGGCAACGCACCGATAGTCGGCGCAACGATCAGCGTAATGAATCCCGCAAGAGCGACCTTCACGCGAGTCGGCAACGACTTGTCGCCGAACGCGGGCGCCGTCGCCATCAGCGCGAGAATCCGTACGAACGGCCACAGGAACGCCGTAAGCCATACGTTCAGCTGTTCGTAGGTGACGGAGAACATCGCGCGTCGAAAGAAGGAAAGAGAAGGGCGCTCAGTTGGCGAGCGTCGGAATGCTGGTGAACATGTGGCGCGTGTAATCGAGCAGCTTCGCGAGCATCCACGGACCGATCAGCACCAGCGTCACGGCAATCGCGAACAGCTTCGGAATGAACGACAGCGTGGCTTCGTTGATCTGCGTCGCCGCCTGAAACAGGCTCACGACGAGACCGACAACAAGCCCGACGAAAAGCGGCGGCGCAGCCAGCAACAACGCGATGTACATCGCTTCGTGCGCAAGCGTGGTGACGGTTTCCGGCGTCATGGCGTGATTCTCCCTGCGGAATTCAGACGAAGCTCTGTGCAAGCGAGCCAATGATCAACTGCCAGCCATCCACCAGCACGAACAGCATCAGCTTGAATGGCAGCGAAATGGTCGCGGGCGAAATCATCATCATGCCCATCGACATCAGCACGCTCGCCACCACCATGTCGATAATCACGAACGGAATGAACACGGTAAAGCCGATCTGAAAACCCGTCTTCAGTTCGCTCGTCACGAACGACGGCACCAGCAGCGACAGCGGCACATCTTCCGGACCCTGCATCGGCGCGGCGTGCGAGATGCGCGCGAACAGCGCGAGATCGCTCTCGCGGGTCTGCTTCAGCATGAATGCCTTGAACGGCGCGACACCGCGCTTCACGGCCTCGTCCATCTGGATCGTGCCTTCGGAGAAGGGCTTGTAGCCATCGGTGTACGCCTTGTCGAGCACGGGCGTCATCACGAACAGCGTAAGAAACAGCGCAAGACCGACCATCACCTGATTGGGCGGCGTGGTCGGCGTGCCGATCGCCTGACGCAGTAGCGACAGCACGATGATGATGCGCGTGAAACTCGTCATCATCAACACCATCGCGGGCAGGAACGACAGCATCGTGAGCAGCAGCATCGTCTGCACGCTCAGTGAGTACGTCGTGCCGCCGTTCGGGCCGGGGCTCGTGTTGAAGGCGGGCAGACCGTTGGCCTGCGCGTGCGACAGCGTCGGCAGCGCGAACAGCAGCGCGGGCACGGCGAGCGGCGCAATCAGCGCGGCGCCCTTCAGGATGCGCTTTTTCATCGAAGCGGGAGCCTGCCTTGAAGCCTGTGAAAGGACGTGGGAAGTCACAGCGCAGCGGCGCCGCGCGTCAGATCGGTCGTACTGCATTACTGTTCTCCGCTCGCGCGTCGCTGGAAACGTTTGGCCGCTTCGTTTTTGAGCGCGTCGCGAAAGCGTTGTCCGAAAGTGCCGCTCAACTGGACCGGGCCGCCAGAACTGGCTGCGCCGGGCACTGAAAAAGGCGTGCCGGTGGGAAGGGTTGCGCCCGAGGACGCGCCGGCAGGCATGGTATGCAACAGGCGCACATTGCCGGGCGCAGCGCCGAGCACGAGCCACGTATCGCCGATCTCGACGACGGCCACGCGCTCCTTGCCGCCAAGCGACGTCCCGCCGATCGTCTTCACGATCCCGCCGCGCTGGCCCGGTTGCAGGCCGAAGCGGCGCGCGAGCCATGCGAAGCCGAACACGAGGCCGATCACGACAGCAAGACCTACGATCGTCTGCAGCACGGCGCCGACGCCGAGCGACGGCACCGCCGTTCCTGCGCCGACGCTCGAGGCGATCTTCGCGGCGTTGTTGACGGCATTCATGTCGGCGGCGTGCGCAAGATGGAAAGCGCTGGCGCAGAGCATGAGCCCGGCCACGATCACCGTCGACATGAAACGGGCGCGGCGCGGCAGCGGCATGCCGCCTCCATGGAACGCGGCCCGGGTTACTGCGTGTTTCATCGGTTCAGCTTCCGGATACGCTCGGACGGCGTGATGATGTCGGTCAGGCGAATACCGAACTTGTCGTTCACGACCACCACTTCGCCCTGCGCAATCAGGCAGCCGTTGACGAGCACGTCCATCGGCTCGCCCGCGAGACCGTCCAGCTCGACGACGGAACCCTGCGCCAGTTGCAGCAGGTTACGGATCGCGATCTTCGTGCGGCCCAGTTCGACCGTCATCTGAACGGGAATGTCCAGAATCATGTCGATGTCGTTGCGCGTCGTGGACGGCTCGACCTTCGACAGCGGCTGGAACACACCCGCCGTGGTCGCGCTGACCGACGTGTTGTCGTTCTGCTCGGCGAGCGCGCTCGCCCAATCGTCGAGGGCCGCTTCTTCGGCGCCCGAGCCGGGCAACGGATCATTCACCTTCGACTCTTCCGGCATGTCCATATCGGGTGTCGAGTTCAACTCAGTCATATCCCGCTTCCTTCATCTGTTCCGCTGCGCTGATCATCTTCTGCACGCGCAATGCGTATTGACCATTGAAAATTCCGTAGCCGCATTCCATCACCGGCACGCCGTCGACCTTCGCCGTGATGTGCTCGGGAATGTTGATGGGCAGCACGTCGCCCGCCTTCATGTTGAGAATCTCCTGGAACGTCACGGGGACCTGCGCGAGATCGGCCGTCAGTTCCACTTCGGCTGCCTGCACCTGCTGCGACAGCACGCGCACCCAGCGGCGGTCCACTTCGAGCGCTTCGCCCTGGATCGGCGAGGACAGCACGTCGCGGATCGGCTCGATCATCGAGTACGGCATGCAGATATGCAGCGTGCCGCCCGTCGGCCCGAACTCGATCGAGAACTGCGTGACGATCACGATCTCGTTCGGCGTGGCAACGTTTGCGAACTGCGTGTGCATTTCCGAGCGCACGTATTCGAACTGCAGCGGGCGCACGCTCTTCCATGCCGTCGTGTAGTGCTCGAACACGAGGCCGAGCAGCTTGCTGATGATGCGCTGCTCGGTCTGCGTGAAGTCGCGGCCTTCCACTCGCGTATGGAAACGCCCATCGCCGCCGAACAGGTTGTCGACCACGAAGAACACGAGGTTCGGATCGAACACGAACAGCGACGTGCCGCGCAGCGGCTTCACGTGGACGAGGTTCAGGTTCGTCGGGATCGGCAGGTTGCGGGTGAACTCGCTGTACTTCTGCACCTTCACCGGGCCGACGGAAATTTCCGCCGTGCGCCGCATGAAGTTGAATATGCCGACGCGCAACAGGCGCGCGAACCGGTCGTTGATGATTTCGAGGCCGGGCATCCGGCCGCGAACGATGCGTTCCTGCGTCGCGATGTTGTACGGGCGGACACCGGAGCGCTCGGACTGGTCGGATTGCGAGTCGGACTCGCCGGTGACGCCCTTAAGGAGGGCATCGACCTCCTCCTGGGACATGAACTCTTCGTGGCCCATTCCTATTCCTCGTACGTCCCTTCAGTGGCGCGGTGAAAGATCAAATCAGTCGGCACAAGGCGCCGTTACTGGACGACGAATTCGGTGAACAGCACGTCGGAGACGTGCACGGGTTGACCGTTGTCCTCGGTCGGCTCTTCGATCAGCTTTTCGAGTTCCGTGGCGAGTGCTTTCTTGCCGTCGAGCGTCGCGAGTTCCTCGGGATGCTTGTTCGACAGCGCGAGCAGCACGCGGCTGCGGACTTCGGGCATGTGTTCGGTCAAATGTTCCTGAACCTTCTGGTCGGTCAGCTTCAGCGTCAGACCGATGCGCAGATAGTGCTGCTGGCCGTCGTCGGACTGCAGGTTCACCGTCATCGATTCGAGCGGAAAGAAGATGGGTGCAGGCGCGGGCGCCGGCGCTGCTGCCGTTGCGGCGGCGGGCGCACGCTTGGACATGAAGAACCAGGTGGCGGCGCCGGCGGCGCCTGCCGCGACCAGTACGATCAGCAGGATCACCAAAATGCGCTTGACGAGGCCCGGAGAGGAGGGCTTCGCGTTGGCTTGCTGGTTTGCGGTCGTGGTTGCCATGGAATTGATTGCCTCAATGCTGTAGGTTGAATTTTCAGGTGTCCGACGCTGCTGCGATGGGTCGAAAAGAAGGGATATTCAGGGTTAGCTCGTGTGTTTGCCTGCTGGGGTGGGTTTGTTTTTTTGCTGCGCAGGCATGCGGCCGCTTGGCTTTGCGCTGGCATCCGCGTGATGTTGCCGGTTTTCATGCGTTGCCCCTGTGCGGGGCGGCAGTCACTTTCTTTGCCGCCGCAAAGAAAGTAACCAAAGAAAGCGGCTCACACCGAGCCGCTTGACCATCGCCGGGGAACAGGAGCGGCCCAAGCTGCGGCAAACTGTGTGTAGGTTTTCCCGCCTTAAGCGCGAGCACTTCGGACCAGGTCCGGAGTGCTCGCGTGTGCGGCACGACAGCCTACACACAGTTTGCCGCTATAGGGCGCTGGACGCTCTGGAGCAATGGTCAAGCGGCTCGGTGTGAGCTGCTTTCTTTTGCCTACTTTTCTTTGCAGCAGCAAAGAAAAGTAGGTGCCGCCCCGCACAGGGGCAACGCATGAAAACCGGCAACATCACGCGGATGCCAGCGCAACAGCAAACCGCGAACCGCGAACCGCAAACCACATCACGTCACGCGAACGTATCCACCAACCCAACCGTGCGTCGCACCGGCATGCTCACCGTCGTCACGCCACTATCCGCGACGTCGATGCCCACATCGCCACGGCCACTACCGCGGCCACTGCGAGCGCCGCCGCTCTGCTCCTGGCCCTGCTGGCTGCTCTGGCGGGCAAAGCCGTCGCTGACGCTGGCGCTGCCCAGGCCGATGCCGCCTTGCTCCATCGCTTCGCGCAGTTTCGGCAGAGCGGCTTCGACCGCCTCCCGCACCTGCTGATGCTGCGAAACAAAAAGGGCATGTGCATGGTTATCGGCAACCTGGAGGACGACCTGTAGCGGGCCGAGATCGCGCGGGTTGAGCGTGAGCTCCGCCGTCTGCTGATGCGCGTTGGTGAGGAACACGACCTTCTGACTGAACGCGTCTTCCCAATCGTGCGCGCCGACTTGCGGCGCGATCGCGTTCGCCATCGCGGCCGTTGCCGGGTTGGACCCCTGCGTTGCCGTCGTCGTTGCGCTCGCAGCCGCTGCCGCCGATGCGGCCTGAGTCGCCGCGAGCGCGGCGTTCGTGTCGGCGCTCGCGGCGGGCACGGGGTTCGTCTGCGAGAGGTTCGCGCTGGCGGCGGCGAGGGTTTCGGCGGGGCTCGGCTGCGCGGCTGCGGCGGCGGGTGTCGTGGCGGCGGTGGCATTCGCGCCGTTCGCCGTCGCCTCGCCCTTCATGTTGCGCAAGTCGCCGAGCGTCAGGCCCTTGCCCGCGCCTGCGCCCGAACCGCCGAGCGTCGCGTCGCCCGTGGCCGACGTGCCCGAGCCAGCGGATCCGCTCACGCCCGTCGCGGGCGCCGCGCCCTGGCCGTTCGCCATCGCGGCGAAGGCGGCCTGCAATGCGTCTTGAGTCGCTTTCGGATCGAGCGATGCGATCTTCTTCGACGGCGTCTGGATCACAGGCGTGGTCGTGTTGCCGGCGACCGGGGTCGAAGCGGGTGTCGACGGCTGTGCATCGGCCACTGCCGCATTCGCTGCGTCGGCCGCGCCGCTCGCCTGTGCCTGCGCTTGCACGGCGGCGGCTGCGGCCGCTGCGGCTGCCGCCGTCTCCGCGGCTGCGGCGTCCTTGGTCGGCGCGCCGTCGTTGGGCTTCGAGGCCGTGTCGGTCTTGTCCTTGCCGTTCGCGCCATTCGTGCCGTCCGCACCATTGGCGCCGTTCGACGCGCTGCTTTGCTGCGTGTTGTCGGTCTGGCCTGCGGACTTGGTGCTGTCGGTGCCGTTCGAGCTGTCGGCGGCGCTGGTGTTGTTCGAGCTGTTATCGGCGGGCGGCACGTCGTGCACGCTGGAACCATTCGATGCGGACGGCGTCGGCGTCGGCGCGGGAGCCGGCGTGGGCGAGGGCGCGGCAATCTGGTTCTGCGCGGCGATGCTTTGCTGCAGCGTCGTCGAGAACGGCAGCGCGCTGGCGTTCACGCCGTTCGACGCGCTGCTGCCCGATGTGCCGCTCGTCGAGCCGAGCAGCGAGTTGATCAGTGAAAGAGGCGACATGCTGGATCTCGTGTGGTCGTGTCAGTCCCGTTGCGCACCGCAGCGCTTCGCGGCGTGCGGCGTCTTCATGCGCCTTCTGCGCGCATCCGGAGAATTCGTGCGCCGAACTCGTCGGCGTCCCGTTGCTCGCGGCGCGCCGCGACTTTTGCTTCAGCGGCGATGCCGCGTGCTTCCAGTACTTCGTAAGAACCGAGCTTCTGCTTGCTGTGCTGCCATTCGGGCTTGGCCGCTTCGACACGCGCCGTCGCCGTCGCCAGCAAGCCGCGCTGCTGTTCGATAGCGGCGTCGAGCGTGTCGATGAACGCCTGAAAGTTGCGCATGTTGCCGGCGGGCATGCCCGCCTTGGCGGTTTCGGTGAAGCGGCGGTGATACTCGTCGCGGTATTCGATGAGCGCGGTCAGCTGCGCTTCGACTTCGTTGCGCTCGCGCTGCACGCGGCCGAGCTTGCGCGCGGCCGCGTCGACGTCGTCCTGCGCGAGGCCAATCAGCGTCTTGATCGGAAAGTGCTTGCTCATTCAGTCTCTCCTGGCTTGCTAGCCGAACAGCGAGTCGAGGTACGCGATGCTGGCGTCGAAGCCGGCGCTTTCGCGAAAACCTTGCTGCAGGAACGCTTCCATGCGCGGATACAGCGCGATGGCCTTGTCGAGCACGGCGTCGCGTCCCGACGAATACGCGCCGACATTGATCAGATCGCGATTGCGCTGGTAGCGCGACAGCATCTGCTTGAACTGGCGCGTGCGGTCCAGATGCGCGTCGCTGATGAGCGAGGTCATTGCGCGGCTGATCGACGCTTCGATGTCGATGGCGGGATAGTGGCCCGCTTCGGCGAGCGCGCGCGACAGCACGATATGGCCGTCGAGAATCGCGCGCGCCGAGTCGGCGATCGGGTCCTGCTGGTCGTCGCCTTCCGTCAGCACCGTATAGAACGCCGTAATGGAACCGCCGCCTTCCGGCCCATTGCCCGTGCGTTCGACGAGCGCGGGCAGCTTGGCGAACACGGAAGGCGGATAGCCCTTGGTCGCGGGCGGCTCGCCGATCGCCAGCGCGATCTCGCGCTGCGCCATCGCGTAACGCGTGAGCGAGTCCATCAGCAGCAGAACGTGCTTGCCCTGATCACGGAAGTATTCGGCGAGCGACGTCGTATAGGCGGCCGCCTGCATGCGCAGCAGCGGCGACACGTCGGCGGGCGCGGCCACGACCACCGAGCGCGCGAGACCTTCCTCGCCAAGAATCTGTTCGATGAATTCCTTCACTTCGCGGCCACGTTCGCCGATCAGGCCGATCACGATCACTTCCGCGCTGGTGTAGCGCGCCATCGTGCCGAGCAGCACCGATTTGCCGACGCCCGAACCCGCGAACAGGCCCATGCGCTGGCCGCGTCCGACGGTGAGCAGCGCGTTGATTGCGCGCACGCCGACGTCGAGCACCTTGTGAATCGGCTCGCGATGCAGCGGGTTGATGGTCGGCGCCGTGAGCGGCGCATCGTTGCGCGCGTTGAGCGGGCCGAAGCCGTCGAGCGGCTTGCCCGATGCATCGACCACGCGGCCGAGCAGTTCCCAGCCGACGGGCAGACGCTTCGCACCCGCCATCGGATCGGCGATGGGCGCGACTTCCAGCGGATAAACGCGCGCACCGGGCAGCAGACCGGCGACTTCCGTGGTCGGCATCAGAAACAGCTTGTCGCCGTGAAAGCCGACCACTTCGGCTTCCGCCATCGTGCGCGAGCTGCCGGGCGGAAGCTCGATCATCACTTCCGAGCCGACGGCGAGCCGCAGGCCGACGGCCTCGAGCACCAGACCGGCGGCGCGCGTCAGGCGGCCGCAGGCGCGCAGCGGGCGCGCTATCTGATTGCGCTCGCGCAGCCCGTTCAAACGATTGCGCCACGCCTGCAGATGCGGATTGGATGCAAGGGCGGGATCGGGCGCGCGCTTTGGCGCAGCCGCCGATTCGCGGCTCGCGGGCGCGGCAGCGGGATGTGCGCCGCTGGTGTTGTCGTGTGCGTCGTGGTGGGATTCATCGCGCGATTGGCCCGCCGAATGCGCGTCGGAAATCGCGGATTCCAACGCCGCCAGCGACTCCTCCATCTGCGCGACGGTGAGCGCTTCCGCGCCGAACGACGCCAGCGCCAGCTCGCGCTCGAGCGGCGTGAGGTCGCTGTGCTGAATGTCTTCGATGGTCGGCTTTACCATGTGCTTGCCTTGCCGAGCGCAGCCGTCACGCGCTCCCAGCGCGTGCCGATGCCGGCGTCCACTTCGCCCGTCGTGGAGACCGCGCGGCAGCCGCCGCGTTCGACCGCGGGATCGGTGCGCACGCTCCAGCCGCGCGTCTGCAGTTCTTCCAGCAGATACGCTTCGACGACGGGCAGATCGGCAGGGCTCACGATCAGCGCCGGCGCGCCGACCAGCGCCGGTTCCGTCGCCATCACCTCACGCGCGGCGGCGATCAGCGCCGTCGGGTCGTGCTGGACATGCTGGCGAACCACTTGTTGCGCGATGTCGAGCGCGAGCGCGACGATCGTTTCTGACAGTTCATGCTGCACGTTGTCGAGCGCGGCCTTGAACGTTTCGGCGAGCGCGGCAAGCTGCGCGGCTTCCGAGTGCGCTTCCGCCTGGCCCTGCTCGAAACCTTGCGCGCGGCCCTGTTCGTAGCCGGCCTGATAGCCGAGCGCCTGGCCGGCCACATGGCCGGACGCGACGCCCTGCGCATGCGCGGTGTCGCGCAGGCGTTGCAGTTCGGCTTCGAACGCGCCGTCGTCGACTTCGGGTTCCGGCTCGGGCACCGGGTCGAACGAGGCCATCTCCCAGCGCTGGTAGGCCGAGAGGCTTTCCTTGCGCGTGGAGTCGTGCTCAGACATATGCATCTTCCGCCTTGCCGCCGATCACGATTGCTCCAGACTCGGCGAGATTGCGCACGACCTGGAGGATCTTGCGCTGTTGCGTTTCCACTTCCGACACCCGGACCGGGCCGCGCGCGTCGAGGTCTTCCGCGAGCAGCTCGGCTGCGCGCTGCGACATGTTGGACAGGAACTTCTGGCGCAGCGCGGGCTGCGCGCCCTTGAGCGAGATGATCAGCGTTTCCGACTCGACTTCCTTCAGCAGCAGCTGGATCGCGCGGTCTTCCAGGTCGAGCAGGTTGTCGAACACGAACATCTGATCGATGATCTTCTGCGCCAGTTCCGCGTCGTACTGGCGGACGTTGTCGATGACCGACTCTTCGTGATTGCCCGGCAGGAAGTTGAGAATTTCCGCCGCCGTGCGAATGCCGCCCATCGGGCTGCGCTTCAGGTTGTCGCTGCCCGAGAGCAGGCCCGTCAGCACGTCGTCGAGTTCGCGCAGCGCGGCGGGCTGAATGCCGTCGAGCGTCGCGATGCGCAGCAGCACGTCGTTGCGCAGGCGCTCCGTGAAGCACGAGACGATCTCCGACGCCTGATCGCGGTCCAGGTGCACGAGAATCGTCGCGATGATCTGCGGGTGCTCGTTCTTGATGAGTTCCGCGACAGCCGCCGAATCCATCCACTTCAGGCCTTCGATGCCGCTCGTATCGCTGCCTTGCAGGATACGGTCGATGATCACGCCCGCCTTGTCGTCGCCGAGCGCCTTGGTCAGCACCGAGCGGATGTAGTCGTTCGAATCGAGCGAGAGGGCCGTGTGCTTGTCCGCCTCGGAGACGAACTCGTGCAGCACCTCGTCGATCTGCTCGCGGGTGATGTTCTTCAGCGACGCCATCGCGACGCCGATCTTCTGGACCTCACGCGGCCCCAGAAACTTGAATACCTGAGCTGCCTCTTCCTCGCCGATCGACATCAGCAGGAGCGCGCTCTTCAATACGCCTTCAGTGCTCATCGGACACCCAGCTCTTCACGACGGTTGCAACGATCTTCGGATCCTGACGCGCGATCTGACGCGCATATTCGAGGTTCCGCTCATATTTGGCCTTGTCGCTTTCCAGCGAGACCAGCGTTCCTTCCACTTCCTCTTCGGCGGCGATGGCGGCCGCGCTCGGCAGGCCGTCGAGCACCGGCTCGTCCGGCGACGGCAGCGCGGCGACAACCGGTTCCGGCGGCGGGAAGGCGCGGCGCAGCGCCGGCTTGACCATCACGAAGTAGAGGAACAGGGCGACTGCGCCGATGCCCACGTACGTCGCGATCTGCTTGTACATCGCGATCATGTCCCTGGTGCGCCACCACGGCAGGTCGGCATCCGGATCGACGACCTGGGTGAACGCGCTGGTCACCACGTTGACCGAGTCGCCGCGCGCCTGGTTGTAGCCCATCGCGTCGCTGACCAGCAGCTTGACCTGCGCGAGCTTGTCGGCGGGTACCGGCTGCATCGTCGCGTGGCCCTTCGCGTCGACGACGCGCATGTAGTTCACCACCACGGCCACCGACAGACGCTTGATGCCGCCAATCGCCTGCTCCGTGTGGCTCACGGTCTTGCTCAGCTCGTAGTTGGTGGTCGAATCCTTGTGGTCGCTGATCGGTGTCGTCGTCACGCCGCTGGCGCCATTCGCGCTGGCGACGATCGGCGCGGACGCCGGCTGCGGCGGCTGGTTCGACAGCGCGCCCGGCACGCCCGAGGCGCCGCTCTGCGACATTTCCGTCGCGGTGCTGGTCTGCTGGCTGCGAATGGCGGCCTGCTGCGGGTCGTTGTTCGGCGCATAGCGCTCCGAGGTCGACTCCTGCTTCGAAAAATCGATGTCCGCGCTCACCGACGAATGCGCGTTGCCGGCGCCGAACATCGGTCCGAGGATCGCGTCGATGCGCTGCTGCGTGTTGCGCTCGATCTGCTGCACGTACTTGAGTTGGGTTGCGTCGAGGCCGCTGCCGGTGACGCCCGCCTGCGTGAGCAGGTTGCCGTCCTGATCGATGATCGTCACGTTGCGCACGGGCAGGTCGGGCACGGCGGAGGCGACCATATGCGTGATCGCCACGACCTGGCCTTCGTCGAGCATGCGGCCCGGATACAGGTTGACCATCACCGAGGCCGACGGCGCCTCGCGGTCGCGCACGAACACGGTCGGCTTCGGAATCGCCAGATGGACGCGCGCCGTCTTGACCGTCGAAATGGATTCGATCGTGCGCTGCAGCTCGCCTTCGAGCGCGCGCTGATAGTTGATCTGCTCGGCGAACTGGCTGATGCCGAACTTCTGGTTGTCCATCAGTTCGAAGCCGACCGAACCGCTCTTGGGCAGGCCCTGCGACGCGAGGCGCAGACGCATTTCATGCACCTGATCGGCGGGGATCAGAATGGCGCCGCCCGCATCGGAAAACTTGTACGGCACGTTCGCCTGCTGGAGCGCGGCAACGATTGCGCCGCCGTCCTGATCGGAGACATTGCTATACAGGACCTTGTAGTCCGGCGCCCGCGACCAGAGGATCAGCCCCGCGACCACGGCCACCAGCAACGCGACGGCGAAGATCAGCGGCGCGCGCGGGTTGCCGCGCATCTGCGACAGCGACGCGGGAAGGCCCGGGAAGCGCGTGGCGAAGCCACTGCCCGTGCCGCCGAGGTCGAGGCCTGCAGCGCCGCCGGCTGCTCCCGCTGTGCCCGGCTGCGCGCCGGCGAGGCCCATGCGGGCGTCGGGGTTGATCAAAGAGTTGGCTGACGAATCCATGCGTCGGGTTTCTCCGGAATGCTTTTGCGTTCTGCGGCTTACGGCGCCTTACCTTGCCTGCCGACAGAGACTTTCACGTTAGGGATTATCCGCATGGGTAAGCAACCCGATGCGCCGAATAGCGGGGGGTTTCCCCCTTACTTTCACGGCTTTCGCAGCAGGGCCGCTGCTATGCTTCCTGTCCAATCGGTGTATGGCGCGAACGCTCGCCTGCATCTCACTCAGGAGAGAACATGACGGCACTCATCAATCCGATCCAGTCGGCCTTGCAGCAGATGCAGGAGATGGCGGCCCAGGCCACGGGTGGCAGCGCCCCGGTTGGGAACGGCAATGGCGCGGCCACGGCAGGCGGTTTCGCGTCGGCCCTGAAAGCCTCGATCGACAAGATCAGCGGCGACCAGAAAAGCGCGATTGGCGAAGCCCATGCGTTCGAACTCGGCGCGCCGAACGTGTCGCTGAACGACGTGATGGTCGACATGCAGAAGGCCAACGTCGGCTTCCAGTTCGGACTGCAGGTGCGCAACAAGCTGGTGTCGGCCTACAACGACATCATGCAGATGGCCGTCTAAGACGCCTGCGACGCGTGTCGCCTGCGACCGCGTGCCGTCGCCAGCCTCTGGTCGGCGGAGCGCGGTCGATGCAGGCGCTAGCGCGTGCGCCGCAAGCGTGCGCCGCGCAACCGGCGCGCCGCCCGCCTCGCCGGGCGGGCATGCGCGCCGGTTCGATGCACCGTGCCGGTGCGGCGGCCCGCCGCTTGCAGCCGCTTGCAGCCAACCCGCGCCCGGGCGCGGCGCCGCGCATCTTTCCTGACGCTTCCTTCCAGCGGGCTAAAGCTTTATTCGGATGAACCGATAACCTTGATACAAGGGCTGGCGGGAACGCGTGCGGCAGGATGCGCAGCGCTCCGGCGGGCTGTCCGCTGTCAGTCTGATCTGATCGTCATCTGCAATACAGGAGGAGCGCCGATGTTTTCCCCGGGACACTCTGGAGCCAATGCCTACGCTCGCGTTGGCGTGGAGACAGGGGTGATGGGCGCCAGTCCACATCGCCTGATCGTGATGCTCTACCAGGGGGCACGCAAGGCCGTTGCGCAGGCGCGCATGCATCTGCAGCAAGGCGACATTGCGGCGCGCGGCGAGGCGATCGGCAAGGCCATTCAGATCATCGGCGACGGGTTGCAGCAGGCGCTCAACGTCGAAGCAGGCGGTGAAATCGCGGAGCGTCTCCACGCGCTCTATAGCTATATGACGCGGCGACTGCTCGAGGCTAACCTCAAACAAAGCGATGCGATGCTCGTCGAAGTCGACGGCTTGCTGGCCACGCTCGAGGAAGCCTGGATTGGAATCGCGCCGGAGATTGCGCGGATGGCGATGCAGTCGTCCGCGGAAAGCATGAGATGAGTTCGAACGCAGAATATTTCGCCCGCTACGAGGCGATCGCAGCGATTTCGGTCCGGATGGTGATGGCAGCGCGGGACGCGCTCTGGAACGATCTCGTCCTGTTGCAGGACGAGTACCGGCATCTCGTCGACGCGCTGAAGCACGCGGAAGACGGCGTACGCCTGTCCGACGACGAACGCTCGCGCAAATTCGACCTGATCCGCCAGATCCTCGCGAACGACGCGACGGTCCGCGATCTCGCGAACCCGCGCATGGCCAAGCTGCAGGCGCTGTTCGCGCCGAGCCGCCCGGCCATCGTGCTGAAAGAACTTTACCAGGCGCGCTGAGCGCTTTCATAACGTCCCACACGAGCCGCTAGCGGCCACGCAGCGTCAATGCGCGAGAGGAAGCGGGCATGAACGGAATCGACACGGCGGTGGCCTCGCTGCTGGCTAGCCGCATCGAAAGCCTGCTCCCCATCGGCGCGCGATCCGGCGCGACCACCTCGCAGACGGACGCGTCGCTCAACGTCAGGCAACCGCCCGGTGCGCCCATCGCGATGATGCCCGCGCCGTTGCCGGCCTCCGCGCAGACAGTGCTGTCGGCCGTTGCGCTGACGCTCGACGCGATCACACGCTCCGGCGGCGAGGCGACGCCCGCGCTGGTCGGGCAAGTCCCCGTCTGGCCCGCCGCGCCCGCCATCGATATCGCGCCGTTGCCGCTCTTCGACACGGGCGCGAACGCATCGCAGGCCGCGGCTTCCGGTAACGCCGCGGCGGGCGCCGCGACGGCGCAGAACGCGGGCGGCGCGACTGCCGCGCATGGCGCGGACGCGGCGGCGAACATCGTCGCCGCGCCTTTGCCTGTCGCCGAGCTGGCGGCCGCACTCAGGCGCACCGTCGACGAAAGCGGGCTCTTCTACGAATCGCATCTCGCGCAATGGCTGTCGGGGCAAAGACCCGTCGAATCGCTTGCGGGCGAGGCCCAGAATCGCCTCGCCGACGCGGCGTCGCAAATGCCGCTCGACTTGAGCCACGACGCCGATGAATCGAATTCGTGGGCGCAAGGCCACCCGTCGGGCAACTCGGGCGCCGCGGCCTTCGCGGCCGCCGTCGCCGCTGCGCGCGGCACGCCGGAAGGCCCGCAGACACAGTCGGCGCGCTTCACGACGTTCGATCTGGCGACGCACGACATCATCGACACACCCGACCAGCCTGGCCAGACGTCGCAAAATCCGGCGGCGGCTCATGCAACGAGCATGGACGACGCCAGCGCGCGCCAACAGCAATCGATGGCGGCGGCCTTGCATCCCGCGACGATACCCCTCGTGCGTCAGCAGCTCGATCTGCTCGCGACGGGGCAGTTCCGCTGGACGGGCGAAGCGTGGCCGGGCGCGCGTCTCGACTGGACGATCGAGCAGGAAGGCGATGAATGGCGGCGCAGCGGCAACGGCGCGGCATCCGCCGACGACGAATACCCATGGCGCACGCGCCTCACGCTGTCGCTGCCGTCGCTTGGCACCGTCGACGCCGAACTCACGCTGACGGGCTCGCGGCTCGTCGCGCGCGTGCAGGCGAGTCCCGGCGGCGCGGCGCGGCTCGCGGCGCAGGGCGACACCTTTCGCGAGCGCCTCGCGCAAGCGGGCATCGAGCTGAGCGGCCTGTCGATCCGCGAGATCGGCGGGAGTATGCCGGCGGCCGGCGCGGCGGCGGCCGCCGCTGCGGCGTCGGCGTATGCGCGCTCGACGGCGGACAAACCCGCGCGGAACGACGCCGCCGACAACCGCGATGTCGACTGGGATATGCAATGAGCCGCACGAGTCGAAAGAGCGCGGCGGCGCTGGTCTACGATTCGCACGGTCACGACGACGCGCCGCGCATTGTGGCGAAAGGCTACGGGATCGTCGCCGAGATGATCGTGCAGCGCGCGAAGGAAGCCGGCCTGTACGTGCATCAATCGCCCGAAATGGTGTCGCTGCTGATGCAGGTCGATGTCGACTCGCGCATTCCGCCGCGGCTGTATCAGGCCGTCGCGGAGTTGCTCGCGTGGCTGCATCGGCTGGAGAGCGGCGCCGGCGACGCTTCACCCGTCATCGACGTCGTCGCCACCGACCTTCCGCCTGACACCTCCAGCGAGCTTTGACGCCCGGCGTCAGAACCGCATCATCAAGCTGAGCAGCGCCCGTACGCGCCTGCCGTACGGCGGCGCGATCAGGCCGCGCGCATTGAAGCGCGCTTGCGTCAATACCGGCTTCATCTTCGAGAATGTGACGAAGCCTTCGTACCCGTGATACGCGCCCATTCCGCTTGCGCCGACGCCCCCGAACGGCAGGCTTTCGCACGCGAGATGCATCAGCGTTTCGTTGACGGACATGCCGCCCGCGATCGTTTCATGCGTGACGCGCGCGATCGCCGCCTTGTCGTCGTCGTACAGATAGAGCGACAACGGTCGAGGACGCGCGTTGATATAGGCGATGGCGTCGTCGAGCGAATCGTAGGGAATCACGGGCAGTAACGGCCCGAAAATCTCTTCCTGCATCAGCGTGGACGTGTCGGGCGCTTGCGTCACGGCGACGAGCGGAAAGCGGCGCACGCTCGCATCGGGCGCGGCATCGGTGAGCGGGTGCAGTTGCGCGCCCTGTTCGCGTGCTTCGTCGGCGAGCCGTTGCAGGCGCTCGAAATGACGCGGCGAAATGATCGACGTGTAGTCGGGGTTGCGCGCGAAATCCGGATAGAGCCGCGCCATGCGCGAGCGCGCCCGCTCGATGAACGCCTGTTCCTTGCCGCGCGGCACGAGCACGTAGTCCGGCGCGATGCAGGTTTGCCCCGCGTTGAGCGTCTTGCCCGCGACGATGCTGTCGACGGCGTAGTCGAAGCGCGCCTGCAATCCGACGATGGCTGGCGACTTGCCGCCGAGTTCGAGCGTCACGGGCGTCAGATGCGCGGCGGCGGCGCGCATCACTTCATGGCCGACCTTGGTCGAGCCGGTGAACAGCAGATGATCGAATGGCTGGGCGCTGAATGCCGCCGCGAGCGCGGCGTCGCCGTTCACGACGGCGACGTGATCGCGGGTAAAGGTCTGCGAGATGAGTTGTTCGAACAGCAGCGAGGTGCGCGGCGTCAGTTCCGACATCTTGATGATCGCGCGATTGCCGGCCGTGAGCGCGCTGATGAGCGGGCCGGCCGCCAGCAGCACAGGATAATTCCACGGCACGATGATCCCGACGACGCCGAGCGGCTGCGGTACGACCTTCGCGCGGGCGGGCAGGAGCCACTTGTTGGTCGCGCGACGCTGCGCTTTCATCCAGCGCTTGCCGTGACGCAGCGCGCCGTCGATTTCCTCTTTGACGAGCAGAAATTCGGCCAGCAGGATTTCTTCCTTCGCGCGATTGCCGAAGTCGGCGTGCATCGCATCGGCGAGCATGTCGCGATTGTCGAGCAGCACGTCGCGCAATGCTTTCAGATGCGCGGCGCGCTGTTCCCATGCCGGATAGGGCGCGCGCAGACAGGCGGCGCGCTGTTCGCGCAGAAGCTCTTCCAGGGCCGCGATGTCCGGGCGGTCGTTTTTCATTTCGTTGTGTCTCCCGATGTGGTTATGTACTGCTTGCAGTCAGCCGGTGAACGCGCGGTCGACGATCGCCTGATGATCGAACGAGGCGGGCAGCGTACCGTACACGCGGCCGCTTTCGCCGCAGCCGTCGCCCAGCCGCGTCGCGATGAACGCATCGGCGACGAAGGCGGGCGCATGCTGCGCGAGCAGCACCCCTTGCGCGATCAGCACGATCTGCTGCGCGATGCGGCGCGCGGAAGCTTCGCGCGTTTCGGGTGCGGACGTCAGTGCGCGCAGCAGACCTTCGAGCGCCGTGTTCAGCGCGGGATGGGTTTGCGCCACGTCGCGCCATGCGGCCAGTAAGGCCTGCGCGGCATCGGGCTCGCGCTCCATCGCGCGCAATACGTCGAGACACATCACGTTGCCCGAGCCTTCCCAGATCGAGTTCACGGGCGCTTCGCGGTAGAAGCGCGCCATCGGCCCTTCTTCGACGTAGCCATTGCCGCCCCAGACTTCCATCGTTTCGCCCGTGAATTCGAGCGTGCGCTTGCAAACCCAGTACTTCGCGGCGGGCGTGACGAGCCGCCGCCACGCACGTTCTTCAGGGGCGTTCGTGGTGTCTTCGAAAGCACGCGCGAGGCGCATGAACAGCACCGTCGCCGCTTCCGTTTCGAGCGACAGGTCGGCGAGCACGTTTCGCATCAACGGCTGATCGGCGAGATGCCTGCCGAATGCACTGCGATGCCGCGCATGGTGGATTGCCTGCACGAGCGCCGCGCGCATCAGCGCCGCGCTGCCGATCACACAGTCGAGCCGCGTGTAGTTCGCCATTTCGATGATGGTCGGCACGCCCCGTCCTTCGTCGCCGATCATCACGCCGTAGGCGTCGAAGAATTCGACCTCGCTGCTGGCGTTGGAGCGGTTGCCGAGCTTGTCCTTCAGGCGCTGCACGCGCACGGCGTTCTTGCTGCCGTCGGGCGCGAAGCGCGGCACGAAGAAGCACGACAGGCCTTCGCGATCGTCGGTGCGCGCGAGCACCAGGTGCGCGTCGCACTGCGGCGCTGAAAAGAACCACTTGTGGCCGACCAGCCGATACGCCGCGCCGCGTCCGCCGCCGGCCTCCGCAATTGCCTGCGTGCGGTTGCTGCGCACGTCCGAGCCGCCCTGCTTCTCGGTCATGCCCATGCCGATCATCATCGAAATTTTCTGGTCGAGCGGGGCGTCGCGCGGATCGTGCTCGCGCGAATACAGCTTGTCGCGCAGCGTGTCGAACAGAGCAGGCTCGCGTTGCAGCACGGGAATGCTGGCGAAGGTCATGGTCAACGGACATAGCGAGCCGGATTCGAGTTGCGCGTGCAGAAAATAGCCCGCGCAGCGCGCGACCATCGCGCCGGGCTGCGGATCGGAAAATGGCAACGCGTGCAATCCTTCGCGGCGCAGCAGGCTCAGCAATGTGTGCCACGCAGGATGAAACTCGAGCGCGTCGATGCGCTCGCCGCGCGGGCTGAAGCTCGCGAGTTCGGGCGTGTGGCGGTTCGCCAGATCGGCGAGCGCGAGCACGTCGGGTGTGGTCAGCGCGCCGCCGTCGCGCGCGAGCGCCTCGCTATGCCACGCCGCACCTTCGCGCCCGACGGCGGCGGCCAGCGCGGCATCGCTCGAAAACAGGTTGTAGTTCGCAAGCGGCGGGACCTGATTGGTCACTTCGTGCGTGTTGCCGGGGCCGAACCGTTCCATCTGATGTCTCCATTCGATACACGCGCGCCTGCCATCGTGCAGGGCGCTGTTTTATTGGAGCGCGCGAGCCGGGTGCGGAAGCGGCGGCGCGCGAAAGACCGTGTTTGAACGAGGTCCGCGCGCGCGGCGGGGCGCGGACGGCACCTTTCATCATAGGGGCGCGTTGCGGATTCCGTTTAGAGTGATCGCTCTGGCGCCAGCGGCGCGCGAACGGCCAGCGCTCCCTACAATGCGCAAGCAAATACACGTAGACAAGTGTGCACGAGACAGATGCCGCCAGCAATTCAGCGCGGTCGACAGGAGGAGCGGATGCAATATGACTACGTCATCGTCGGTGCGGGCTCGGGCGGCTGTGCGCTCGCCGGGCGTCTCGCGGAGCAATGTCCCGATGCGACCATCGCGCTCGTCGAAGCCGGGCCGCACACCGAGCGCAATCTGTTCGTCAACATGCCGCTCGGCGTCGCGGCCGTCGTGCCGTTCCGGCGCAAAACCAACTACGGCTATCTGACGACGCCGCAACCCGGCCTCGGCGGCAGGCGCGGTTATCAGCCGCGCGGACGCGGCTTCGGCGGGTCGAGCGCGATCAATGCGATGGTGTACACGCGCGGCCATCCGCTCGATTACGACGACTGGGCGCGTCTCGGCTGCGACGGCTGGGCATTCGGCGACGTGCTGCCGTATTTCCGCCGCGCCGAGGGCAACGAGCGCGGCGCCGATGCGCTGCATGGCGCTGACGGCCCGCTCAGCGTGTCGAACCTGCGTTTTCAGAATCCGTTCTCACATCGCTTCGTGAACGCTGCCGTCGAAGCAGGCTTCCCGCGCAACGACGACTTCAACGGCCCGCAGCAGGAAGGCGTCGGCTTCTATCAGGTGACGCAGCGCGACGGACAGCGCTGGAGCGTCGCGCGCGCTTATATCTACGGCCGCGCGCGCCCGAACCTGCACACGATCGCCGACGCAGCCGTGTTGCGCGTGGTGTTCGACGGCAAGCGCGCGAAGGGCGTCGAAGTGATGCGCGGCGGACTCACGGAGACGATCGAGGCGCGCGCGGAAGTCGTGCTGTCGGCGGGGACGTTCAATTCGCCGCAACTGCTGATGTGCTCGGGTATCGGTCCCGCCGATCATCTGCGTGCGCTCGGCATTCCCGTGCTGCACGACGCGGCCGAGGTCGGGCGCAATCTCACGGATCACGTCGATTTCACGATCAACAAGCGCGTGTCGTCGGCACAAACGATCGGCTTTTCGCTGCGCGGCTTCGCGAAGATGGTGCCGGGCTTTGTCTCGTATTGGCGCAGCGGGCGCGGCATGCTGACGAGCAACGTTGCGGAAGCGGGCGGCTTTCTGAAAAGCCGGCCGACGCTCGACCGGCCCGATCTGCAACTGCACTTCTGCACGGCGCTCGTCGACGATCACAACCGCCACATGCATTGGGGGCACGGCTATTCGCTGCACGTGTGCGTGCTGCGTCCGCATAGCCGCGGCGCTGTCACGCTGGCGAGCAGCGATGCGCGCGAAGCACCCGTGATCGATCCGGCGTTTCTCAGCGATCCGCGCGATCTCGACCTGCTCGTCGAAGGCGTGCGTCTGTCGCGGCGGATTCTCGACGCGCCGTCGCTCGCGCTGTGCGGCGGTCGCGAGCTTTATACGCGGCATGGCCAGACCGACGCCGAACTGCGCGCGACGATCGCAGCGCATGCCGACACGATCTATCACCCCGTTTCGACGTGCCGGATGGGCGGCGACGAGCGGTCCGTCGTCGATACGCAATTGCGCGTGCGCGGCGTGACAGGTCTGCGCGTGGTCGATGCATCCGTGATGCCGACGCTGATCGGCGGCAACACGAATGCGCCGACGGTGATGATTGGCGAGCGAGCCGCCGATTTCATTGCCGCGACGCGCCGTGCTACCCCGCGCCAGGCGCTCGCGGGCGAGCCGGTGCGCGTGACGTGACAGGCCGTGATTGCGGCGTTGGACGCCGTCGATTGTGACAAAGCGCAAAGAACGCCGTAAGAGAATTCCGATAAAGTTTGGAAATCATTGATCGCTTCAATTCTGAGATTTTCCCGCTCCTATAATCGCGGCCCAACGAAGGGCGCATGGGCGCGCGTTCGAAATTCAGGGAAGCGAATCGATGAGTGTCAATGTGATTCAACTGGTCCGGTCGGCGTTGCCGGACGCCGTGGTTCAACAACTGTCGAACTGTCTCGGATTGCCGCCGGAAGCGACGGCGAAAGTCATGGACGTCACCGCGCCCGCGCTCGTCGCCGGCCTGCTGAACAAGTGCGCAACGCTCGAGGGCGCGCGTACGCTGTTCGCGACGATCCTCGGTCAGAAAGTCAATGCGGACGTCGCCGAACAGCTGCCGCGCCTGTTGTCGAGCACGACGGGTGTCACGCAGCTGTCGTCGACGGGGCGTCAGTTGCTCGAGCATACGTTCGAGCGCCGCATCGACGGGCTGAGCGACACCGTGTCGATGCAAACAGGCGTGCCTGCGCACGCGACGCATGCCGTGTCGGGCATTGCGGGCAGCATTCTGCTGGGCGTGCTCAAGCGCCACATTCTCGAGCATCGGGGCAACATCGGTCAGTTGCCGACCGTGCTCGGCCAGCAGTTGCAGACCATCGCGCCGTTTCTGAACGACGGCCTCACGACCGTACTGGGCCTGGGCGGCGCGGCTGCCTTCGCGCAGACGATCGGCTCGCAGGTGCGCGCCGTCTCATCGCATTTCGAACATCCCGCCGCGGCGCCAGCGCCGACGGCCGCGCACGGTCCCGTCGAACCCGCTTCGTCCACCACGGCGACCTCCGTTGTGCCGTCCGCGCGCGAAGTGCGCCATGTCGGCCCGAAGGCGAAGCACTGGTTCGGCATCGCCGCCTTGTCCGCGCTGATCGGCGCGATCGTTGCGATGCTCATGTGGATGGCACTGGCCTTGTGCCCGGCGGCGACCAGTTTGCTCGGTTACCGTGCCGCCGCGGCGACGGTCGAGGCGCCGGCTGTTCCGAAGCAAGCGGATGTGCGGCCCGCTGCGCAAGCGCCGCAGGACGATGCGGCAAGCGCCGCCGGTAAGATCGAAGCCCAGGCGGCACCCGCCGTCGCGAAGGACTCGCAACTGATCGTGGCCGTCGACGCGAAGGGCAAGCCGACGCTTACCGCGACGGTTCAGAATGTCGCTGAGAAAGCGGCGCTGCTGAACGCGCTGACAAAGAAATTCGGTGCTGGCAACTTCAACGCCGACATCACCGTCGACGAAAACCGTAAGCCTGCCGACTGGCTCGCGCAGATCGACGCGCTGATGCCGCTACTGTCTACGCCCGGCGCGGAAGTGAAGATCGACGGCACGCATGTCGAACTGAGCGGCGCGGCCGCCGACCCGAAATCGGGCTGGCTCGACCGGCTGAAATCGCTGTTCGGCGCACCGTACCAGGTAAGCGCATTCGACGCAGCGCAAGCCGTTGCGAGCGCCGCGCAATCGTTCAGGAACGCGGCGAAGTTGCTGGGCGCCTCGTGCGCGAGCGCGGATGTCGTCAAGACGCTGAACCTGCAGGTCGTCAATTTCGCCTCGCGCGATGCGCACGTGCCGCAGTCCGCACTCGACGATCTGAACCAGTCCGCGCAACTCCTCAAGTCGTGCTCGGCGAGCGGCCACGCGTTGAAGCTCGAAGTGGCGGGCTTCTCGGATAACGTCGGCAGCGAATCGGCGAATCTGGAACTGTCGAAGGAACGCGCGGACGCCGTGCGCGCCTTCCTCGTCAAGGCTGGCGTGCCCGCCGATGCGCTCGTCGCGCATGGCTACGGCAACGTCCGTCCTGTGGCGAGCAACGCGACGGAAAGCGGACGCTTCGCGAATCGCCGGATCGAATTCAGCGAGACGCAAGCTCAGACGACGCAGGATCAGGCGCAGACTCCGGCGAAGTAAGCTTCGCCAGACAGGACCTAGATGCGGCACACGAAGCCGCCCGGTGCAAACCGGGCGGCTTTTTTCATTTCGGCGGCGGTTTCGCGCGATCCGGCGCCGGCGCTGGCGCGTCGAAGGTCAGCGGGTGCGTGAAGTTGTCGGTGGTCAGTCCCGGCAGCGTTTCGCGCGCCACCTCCAGCCATGCGCGCGCCGCATGCGACAGATAACCGTTGCGCCGCCAGCCAATCGCCATTTCCCACGGAATCTCCGGCGCCACGACGGGACGGCAGGTGAATTGCGCCGCGTCGAGCCGCCGGCAATACGGCGCGGGCAGAAGCGCAATGCCGACGCCCGCCAGCACCAGCGCCGCCATGAAATCCCAATGCCCGCTGCGTCCGACGATGGTCGGCGCGAAACCGGCCGTGCGGCACGCCGTCAGCACCACGTCGTTGAGCGCGAGGCTTTCGCCGTAGAAGACGAACGGCTCGCTGGCGAGATCGGCGAGCGGCACTTCCTTCAACTCGTCCCAGCGCGAGCCCTGGCGCGCGACCAGCCACAGCACCTGACGGCTCATCGGCAGCACGTCGATCATGTCGTCGACGGGTTGCAGCACGCCGCCCAGTTCCAGTTCGCCGGAAATCAGCGCGGCTTCGATGGCCTTCGAGCCCTGTTCGAAAAGCTTCAGCTCGATCTTCGGATGGCGCTGGCGGAACGCGGCGATGGCGGGCGTGAACAGCGACCCGCCCATCGGCGGAATGCCGATGGTCAGCTCGCCGCGCCCGAGTTTGTCGAGATCTTGCAGTTCGGCCTGCAACTGCGCGTAGGCGGCGAGCACGTCCTGGCCGCGCTGATAGACGATGCGTCCGGCATCCGTGAGCACCATTTGCCGGCCGTCGCGCAGCAGCAGCGGGGAGCCGGTTTCGTCCTCCAGTGCCTTCACCATCTTGCTGATGGTCGGCTGCGTGACGAACATCTGCTCGGCTGCCACGGTGAAGCTCTGTTGCCGCACCACTTCAACGAAATAGCGGAGTGCGCGCAGTTCCATATTCGTAGCCCTCGGAATTCCAATTTGGAATGAAGCGGATAATTCTAAGTCATTATATTTATGTTGCACTGCACCCTATACTGAATCTCATCCAAAAGTCACCTAGGGTTTGCCATGATCTCGCCGCTGATCGCTCGTCTTGCCGCTTCAGTCCGCCTCGATGCGACGTCGCCCGTCGCGAAGATCGGCCGGATCGTCGTGCAGAGCGCCGGGATCGCTGGCGTCTGGTTCGTCGCCGACTGCGTCGTGCGCCGTTTCGGCTTGCCGGTGCCGGGCGGCGTCGTGGGCCTCGTCGCGTTGCTCGCGCTGCTGTTCTGCGGCGGCGTCGCGCCGCGCTGGGTGAAGGCGGGCGCCGACTGGCTGCTGTCGGACATGCTGCTGTTCTTCATTCCCGCTGCCGTTGCGGCAGTTCAGTACGGCGGCCTGTTCCGCGAGGACGGCTGGCGTCTTGCGCTGGTCGTGGTCGCGGGCACGCTGATGGTGATGGTGGCTGTCGCATTCGCCGTCGAACAGGCCGCGCGGCTCGAACGCCGTCTTGCGCTGCGCCGCGCGATGGTTCAGCGCTCGCCCGGCGAACGTCGTCCTGTCAGCCGCAACTTCCTCTAATCCACGTCCCGGACCGTTCCGCCGATGAGCGCCCTCTACACGTCTCTTTTCGCCGACGACGCCTCCCGGCTCATTGCCGCTGGCTGTTTCGTGCTGACGGTGGCGCTCTATTTCGCGTCGAAGGCGCTGTATGCGCGCTTCAAGTCGCCGTGGCTGACGCCGCTTCTCGCCGTGCCCGCCGTGCTGGCTGCGATTGTCGTGATCGCGCGGATTCCGTACGCCGTCTATTTTCAGGACACGCGCTGGCTGATGTGGCTGCTCGGCCCGGCCACGGTCGCCTTCGCGGTGCCCATCTACGAATACCGCGATCTGCTGCGGCGGCACTGGATTTCGCTTACCGTTGGCGTGACGGTCGGCATCGTCGTTGCCGTGGGCGGCTCGCTCGCGCTGTCGAAGCTGCTGCATCTGTCGCCGGAACTGCAGCGCAGCCTGATGACGCGCTCGGTATCGACGCCTTTCGCGCTCGCCGTCTCCGACAAGATTCACGCGCCGAAGGACCTGACCGCGCTGTTCGTGATCGCGACGGGCGTCTGTGGGATGCTGTTCGGTGAACTCGTGCTCGCGCTCATGCCGCTGCGCACACGGCTTGCACGCGGCGCGCTGTTCGGCGCGGCGGCGCACGGCGTCGGCACCGCGAAGGCGCGCGAGCTGGGCAGCGAAGAGGGCGTCGTCGCGAGTCTGACGATGATGATCGCCGGCGTCGTGATGGTGCTGCTCGCGCCGCTGTTAGGGATGCTTCCCCTTTGACGTAGCCGGGACGGCAGCTAATTTGGGATGGTCGGCGGCGCGCTCGCTTTATGATGCCGGCGTCGTTGATTCGAGAGACCGGTCCAGGCGATGCTTCCCATTTCCGTCATCATTCCCTGCTACAACGCTGAGCAGACGCTCGCACGCACGCTCGACAGTTGCATCGCGCAGCCCGAGGCCGCGCAGATTCTGGTGATCGACGACGGCTCGCGTGACGCTTCGCCCGACATCGCTGCGCAATATGCGCAGAAGTACCCGCAGATCGAACTGCTGCGCATGCCGCAAAACGGTGGCGCGGCACGCGCGCGAAACTGGGGCGCGATGCACGCGTTACACCCGCTGCTGGCTTTCATCGACGCCGACGACGAATACATGCCGCACGCGCTCGCCGCTGCCGCAGCCTTCCTGCAGGATCATCCGGGGCAGCCCTCGATCCGCCTCAACGTCGAGTTTTGCGGCTTTCCCGCCGACATCACAGGCCATCCGCAGTTCCACAATCACGCGGCAACGCTGAGCAACACGGTGCCGAGCAGCCTCGTGATCCGGCGCTCCATCTATGCCGCGTTCGACGGCTTTCCGCTCGACGACGTGTTCCGGCGTCATGGCGGCGAGGACGGTGCGTTTTCGCTGGCGTTGCTGAATATCTTCGGCAATCCGCGGCTCGACGACAGCAAGCGCGTGCGCATGCACTATCACCCGAACATCCATGCGGAGCGCTATTTCCGCATTTCGATGGGCATGCTGGAAGCGACGGACGAACTCGTCAACTCGACGCGCGAAGCATCCTGGCGCTTCGTGCGCCGCGCGTTTGCAGCGATAAACGAATTGCGTGGCCTCGAGCTCGCGCCGCATCTGAGCGCGCAACCAGGCGCGGATTCAGCGCCGGATCAATCGGCATAAGCTGAATCGTCATACCGCAAGCCATCTCGTTTTGCTACAATCGCCGTTCGTCTTCGAGGAGCGTTGCGACGGGTTTCACCCGCCAGGCTCGAAGACTTTCAATCGGAAGGATTGGACGCGCGCCGCGCCAACAAACCAACCGCATCGAACGGCGCTCACGTCAAATTTCTAGTCATTTTTAGAAAGGAGGGCGTGATGAACGCCGCAGTCTACGATTCCAAAGATTCCAAAGATTTCGTTGTTGCCGACCTGTCGCTGGCCGACTGGGGCCGCAAGGAACTCACCATCGCCGAGACCGAAATGCCCGGTCTCATGCAAACCCGCGAAGAGTACAAGACGCAGCAGCCGCTGAAGGGCGCGCGCATTGCGGGCTCGCTGCACATGACCATTCAGACAGGCGTGCTGATCGAGACGCTGACCGCGCTGGGCGCTGACGTCCGCTGGGCATCGTGCAACATCTTCTCGACGCAGGATCACGCTGCCGCCGCCATCGCGAAGGCCGGCACGCCCGTGTTTGCGTTCAAGGGCGAATCGCTCGACGAATACTGGGAGTTCTCGCACCGCATCTTCGAATGGCCGAACGGTGAGTTCGCCAACATGATTCTCGACGACGGCGGCGACGCAACGCTGCTGTTGATCCTCGGCTCGAAGGCCGAGAAGGATCGCTCGGTGATCGCGAAGCCGACCAACGAGGAAGAAGTCGCGCTGTACAAGTCGATTGCTGCGCATCTCGACATCGACCCGACGTGGTACTCGAAGCGCCTCGCGCACATCAAGGGCGTCACGGAAGAAACGACCACGGGCGTGCACCGCCTGTATCAGATGGAGAAGGAAGGCCGTCTGCCGTTCCCCGCGATCAACGTGAACGACTCGGTCACGAAGTCGAAGTTCGACAACCTGTATGGCTGCCGCGAGTCGCTCGTCGACGGCATCAAGCGTGCGACCGACGTGATGATCGCTGGCAAGATCGCGGTTGTCGCGGGTTACGGCGACGTGGGCAAGGGTTGCGCGCAATCGCTGCGCGGTCTGGGCGCGACGGTGTGGGTCACGGAAATCGATCCGATCTGCGCGCTGCAAGCGGCGATGGAAGGCTACCGCGTCGTGACGATGGAATACGCGGCTGACAAGGCCGACATCTTCGTGACGGCAACGGGCAACTACCACGTGATCAACCACGATCACATGAAGGCGATGCGCAACAACGCGATCGTCTGCAACATCGGCCACTTCGACTCGGAAATCGACGTTGCGTCGACGCGCCAGTACCAGTGGGAAAACATCAAGCCGCAAGTCGACCACATCATTTTCCCGGACGGCAAGCGCGTGATCCTGCTGGCTGAAGGCCGCCTCGTGAACCTGGGTTGCGCGACGGGCCACCCGTCGTTCGTGATGTCGAACTCGTTCACGAACCAGACGCTCGCGCAGATCGAACTGTTCGTCGACGGCGCCAAGTACGAGAACAAGGTTTACGTGCTGCCGAAGCAACTCGACGAAAAGGTCGCGCGCCTGCACCTGGCGCGCATCGGCGCGAATCTGACGGAGCTGTCGGCGGAACAGGCTGGGTACATCGGCGTCGACAAGAACGGTCCGTTCAAGCCGAACCACTACCGTTATTAAGCCGCAAACCAAACTGCAAAAGGCGGCATGACAGACGCAGCGGCGTGCTTCGGCACGCAGTTGCATCGGACGAAGCACAGGCCCATGCGAAGCATTGCATGGGCTGATGCTTCTCGCGTGCCTTCGAGTTCAATCCGGACTTCACGCTCACAGACGACCAGGAGCTGTTCATGACTGTATTGCTGACCTGGGTGATCAATGCGCTCGCGCTGCTGATCATCACCTACCTCGTGCCGTCGATCCACATTCGCAGTTTCGGCACTGCGCTGATCGTCGCGCTCGTGCTGGGGCTCATCAATGCCGTCTTGCGGCCGGTGCTGATCCTGCTGACGTTGCCCGTCACGATCCTGACGCTTGGGCTCTTCATTCTGGTGGTGAATGCGCTGTGCTTCTGGTTGTGCGCGTCGCTGCTGAAGGGCTTCGAGGTGTCGGGATTCTGGTCGGCGTTCTTCGGCTCGATCCTGTACAGCATCGTTTCGTGGCTGCTGTCCGCGCTCATCTTCGGCAACCGCGGCCTGGGCTGACGGGTGCCAACAGAACCATGAACCCCATCGAACTTTCATTCGAATTCTTCCCGCCGAAAACACAGGAAGGGCTCGACAAGCTGCGTGCGACGCGCGCGGAACTGTTGCCGCTCAAGCCCAAGTTCGTGTCCGTCACGTTCGGCGCGGGCGGTTCGACCCAGCAGGGCACGCTCGACACGGTGCTCGACATGGCGAAGGACGGACTCGAAGCCGCGCCGCACCTGTCGTGCATCGGCTCGTCGAGGGAAAGCCTGCGAGCGATTCTCAACGAGTATCGCTCGCATGGCATCCGTCATATTGTCGCGTTGCGTGGCGATTTGCCGTCGGGCATGGGTGCGGTCGGAGAACTGCGCTACGCGTCGGAACTGGTGAGTTTCATTCGTGCCGAATTCGGCGACTGGTTTCGGATCGAAGTCGCGGGATATCCCGAGTATCACCCGCAGTCGCGTTCGCCGAAGCACGATCTCGAGAACTTTGCGCGCAAGGTGAAGGCGGGTGCCAATTCAGCGATCACGCAATATTTCTTTAATGCTGATGCGTATTTCCGCTTCGTCGACGATGCGCGTAAGCTCGGCGTCGATGTGCCGATCGTGCCTGGGATCATGCCTATCACGAACTTTTCGCAGTTGATGCGGTTCTCCGAAATGTGCGGCGCTGAAGTGCCGAGATGGGTCGCGCGGCGGCTCGAAAGCTTCGGTGATGATCGCGAGTCGATTCGCGCGTTCGGGCTGGATGTGGTGGCTGATCTTTGTCGTCGTCTTGTTGAGGCGAAGGTGCCGGGGTTGCATTTTTATACGCTTAATGGCGCGGGTGCGACGAAGGCTATTTGTGAGCGGTTGGGGGGCTGACGTTTAGGTTTGGTTTTGGTTCGGTTTTGGTTCGGTTTTGGGGGCCTATCCGTCATTTTGTGGGCGAGGCATATCATGAGAGGTAAAAGTCATG